>NZ_JBYCLD010000365.1:0-3172 GCF_057473725.1 Mycobacterium sp. TH-M11
CCCTTGGCGGGCAGTCGGGAATCGGAGTTCAGCGCGGTCAGCGCTGCAACGCAATCCGGCACCAACCGCGGTGCGACACCACCATGGACGAAATCGGCGTGGGTGTTCAACGCGCCCTGCATGCTCCGCAAGGCATTCGAGCCCCAGTGTGCAGGGATGGCCATCGTGATGTTCGAGGTCGCGGCTTCCCCACCGGCCTCGGTGATCAGCGCATCGATAGCCTCGACCAACAGCAGCGACGGATCATGGATCGCACCGTCGGCAGAGGTCAGGGGCTTTGAGCCACCAACACGCTCGACGAAGCCGGTCACCAGGGTGCCGGTATCGCCGGCATCCGAGTCTGGCCCGGGCACACCGAGTTCGGGCGCACGGTCTGGAAACAACGTCAAGACAGCGCGCCGCGAGACAGGCGGGTTACCGCTGCGGACCACAACTAAGTTTGTGGTCCCGATCGATAACCCCAGCGGGTCATACATAACTCGAATACTTTCGTCGACAGCGTTCGATGGCCAGCGTCAACGATAATGGCGGGCCGCGCTACTCCCGTCGGCCACAAGATCATCGGTACCCGCTCGATGCGGTTGCGTCACCGAAGTGAGACTGCCGACTCACTTGACAGATCCAGGCGCGTCAGACCACGGTCAAGGGCAGCGATTTCCGCGGCCGAAATTGGAAGGTTGCGCCTCCGCTCACTTTGGCGACCGCAACCTCGGGCAGCTCCTTTGCTGCAGTGTCGGTTTCAGCCATTTCAGCTGTCCAGTCGGTACTCGTGCCTGTGATGCGGACGGTCACGTGCGGGTCGATCGCGGTGGCGATTGCCTGCAGCGGCTGGACCGAATCCGGCGAGCACAACGAAATCCAAGCGGCGTCGTCGTGCGCCGGCGACCGGTGAACGGTCACGTGGCGGCCCACGTCGGCGTTGACGTAACCCAGCGGGTTCATCAACGGGTGCAGCTCGAAAACGCCTCGTATTCCCTCGATCCCACCAGGAAGACCCATCGCCTTGTGAATACGTTCGGCGCCGAGGCCGGCCACGCCGATCAGCTGGCGAGTGCAGATCGAGTCGGCGAGTTTGGTATCCGATCCGGCGCGGGCTCGCACCGCGATCGCGAACGACAGGTACAGCAGATGCATCTGCAGGCAGACCTCGTCGGCCATCCGCACCAACGCCGAATGCGAGTAGGCGCCGAAATCGAAGTCGGACACCACCGGTCCCGAATAGTCGGCCAGTCCCTGATCGGAGGGATCGATCGACTCGAGTTCCCAATTGGCAGCCCGAGTTTCGGCCACGATTTCCAGCGCAGGAATGCCCTCGACCGGCGGATAGGACTCGTCGATGACGACGGTCCACGCGCAATGCGGATGCCGGTCCGACGGGACCCGGGGCGGGCGGTGGATCGGCCGCACCTGCGCGCGCGCATTGGTCGCGACCGCGGTCGCGTCGAAGGTCGGGTCCTCGATGGTGTGGCACATGCCGAATACGTAGTCGTGACCCATCGGCTCGACGTCGAGCAGCGCGCCGCAGTGGTCGAGATGGAACTCTCCGTGCCAGCGATCGTGAATGGTGTAGCGGAAGTCCATGAACTGCGGCGGTGCACCGATGTCGAGCTGCAGGCCCTTGAAAATCGTTGGTACGTCCACACCTTCGTAATTCAGCGCGCGCTGCATGCGTCGGGTGTAGATCTGGCTGGCGCCGGCCCACTCCTCGATCGCGATCTGCACCATCTCCTCGCGCCCGAATTCATTTATGCACCAAGCCATGCCGGAGCGGTCGATCATCTGGCCGATCAACAGCAGCTCAGGAAGCAGTACGGCAAGCTGCTCGCGGGGCAGCCGGGTGTAGCGGGAATGGCTCACCTGCCAAAAATAGAGCTGACTATGTTATAAAGTCAACTATGTCTATCGTCGCAGGCCAGCAGCGTCACGCCGGCCCCACCCGGCGAACGAGCGCGCCCCGCAAGCGCGGCGACGACACTCGGGCGAAGATCATCGACGAAACCGTGCGCTGCATCGTGGAGGAAGGTTTTGCCGCCGCAACGGCGAAACATGTCGCCGAACGCGCGGGTGTCACGTGGGGCGTGATCCAGTACCACTTCGGCGACCGCAATGGTCTGCTGATGGCCGTCGTCGACGACGGGGTGGCCCGGCTACTGCACAGCCTGTCCTGCGCGGAGGTCGCCGAATTGCCGATGCGCGAACGCATCGAGGTCATCGTTGACATCGCGTGGAGTTGCTACAGCAGCCCGACGTCGATGGCGGCCTTTGAGATTCTGCGGGCCAATCGTGCCGGCCCGGGCGGCTCGTCACGGCGCCACCTTTTGGAGATGAACGAAGCGATCGGCCAGCTCGGTCGGTTGATCACCGATGATCCCGCCAATGATGGCGTAGCCGAGGTGATTTGGGCGACGCTGCGCGGTGTGGTACTGGCACAGATGATCGTCGGGACACCGATCGACTGGCAGCGGGAGCGGCACGCGCTCATCGAAATGGTCACCCACTACCTGAGCTGAGCACGCATGTGCTGCAATGACGAGATGAGCTTCCAAGGACACGACGCCCCCCTCGCCGACGTGGCGGCAATAGAGCAGGTCAAGTACCGGTATCTGCGTGGGCTGGACACCAAGCACTGGGATGACTTCGCCGACACGCTCACCGAGGATGTCGTCGGCGATTACGGGTCGTCGATGGGTGCAGAACATCATTTCACCAACCGCGCCGACCTCGTCGAGTACATGCGCTCGCAACTCGGCCCGAACGTCATCACCGAGCACCGTGTCACCCACCCCGAGATCGAGGTCAACGGCGACGAGGCGACGGGCATCTGGTACCTGCAGGACAAGGTGATCGTGGCCGAATTCGACTTCATGCTGATCGGCGCCGGCTTCTATCACGACAAGTACCGCCGCACCGCGGACGGTTGGCGGATCAGCACGGTTGGATACGACCGGACCTACGATGCCACGCTGTCACTGAAGGCCCTGGACTTCAAGGTGACTCCCGGTATCGCGCTGAATCTGTAGTGCCACAAACGATTACTGGGTGATCGCCATGACCGCACCGGGGCGTAGCCATTGAATGACCTGCACCAGCTTGGCGTCGTCGATCGCGACGCATCCTTCAGTCGGGCGACCGTCGGTGGTGTGGAAGAAGAATGCCGCGCCCTTGCCAGGCT
>NZ_JBYCLD010000366.1:0-3016 GCF_057473725.1 Mycobacterium sp. TH-M11
GACGACCGCACAAGGTGGACGGCATCAGACCATCGTGCCTGGTGCGCTCGCGGTGATATCGCATGCGGTCACGATTCCAAAAAAGAGTGCCACCCCAGAGGCGGTGTTGGTGTGGCGGTGTTGGTGTGGCGGTGTTGGTGTGGCGGTGTTGGTGTGGCGGTGCTGGTGTGGCGGTGCTGGTGTCTAGCCCTGTGGCCGCTTGCCGTTGGCGACCTCTTCGGGGTAGTCGTCGTAGAACGGCACATAGCCCTCGTCACGCCCGGCCAGCACGTACACCGGATCTTCGATGCCCGCGTCGTAGGCCTGCTCGCGCAGATCGACCTTGCGGCTTTTGAACGTGGTGGTGTGTTCCATCGACTCGACCAGCCGGACGAACAGCGGCAGCGCGTACGCCGGCAACTTCTGGTAGACGGTCTGGGCGAGCGAGTTACCGTCGAATTCGGCGCCCGCACGCAGCTTGACCGCGGCCATCCCGGCGCGGCCGCCGGTGCGCGGAACCTCCACCCCGAAGACCGTGCACTCCTCTATCGCCTTGTCCGAACTCAGCGCGCGCTCCACCTGAGTGGTGGCCACGTTTTCGCCCTTCCAGCGGAAGGTGTCGCCGAGTCGGTCCACGAACGCGGCATGTCCCATGCCCTGCGGGCTCATCACGTCACCGGTGTTGAAATAGCAGTCCCCGTCGCGAAACGCATTGCGCACCAACTTCTTTTCACTAGCGCTCTTATCGGTGTAGCCGTCGAAGGGCTGCAGCCGGTTGACCGGGCTCAGCAGCAGACCGGGTTCGCCGGCCGGCACCTTGTACACCCAGCCGTCGTCGCCGCGCAGCGGTTCGCCGGTGTCTGCGTCGTAGGCGACATAGGCCACCGGCATCGGCGCCCATCCCGCTGACCGCGGCACGTTGAACACGTTGATAAAGGCCGTGTTTCCCTCGCTGGCCGCGTAGAACTCGCACACCCGGCCGATACCGAACCGGGCGGTGAACTCGTCCCAGATCTCGGGACGCAGCCCGTTGCCCGCGATCAGGCGCACCGCGTGGGCGCGATCGGTCGGCTTCTCGGGCTGGTTCAACAGGTAGCGGCAGACCTCGCCGATATAGATGAAAGCCGTTGCCTTGCTGGCGATCACCTCGTCCCAGAATTTCGACGCCGAGAACGATTTACCCAGGGCCAGCGTGGCTCCGGAATTGATCACCGATCCGACCGCGACCGTCAGAGCGTTGTTGTGGTAGAGCGGCAGGCAGCTGTACAGCGTGTCAGAACCCTTGAGCCGCAGGCCAAGTCCGCCGAACACCGCCAGCGCGGACAACCATCGCTTGTGGGTCATCACGCTGGCCTTGGGATGGCCGGTGGTGCCCGACGTGAAGATGTAGAACGCGGTGTCCTTGGCCAGCACCGCCGACGCCGACGGCGGGTTGACGGTCGGCGCGGTGGCCGCCAGCCGCGCCATCTCCTCGATCGTGACCGGGGCGATCGTGGCGTCGCCGCACTCGTGCACCGCGTCGACGAAATCGGATTCGACCACCAGCGCCTTGGCCCTGAGCAAGCCGATGCTGTGCGCGAGCACGTCGCCGCGCTGGTGGTAGTTGAGCATCCCGGCGACCGCACCGCACTTGACCGCGGCCAGCATCATCAGCACCGCGTCGGGCGAATTGCGCAGCATGATCCCGACGACGTCGCCACGGCCGACACCGCGGGCGGCCAACACGGCCGCGTAGCGATTGGCGGCGACATTGGCCTCGCGGTAGGTCAGCTGCTGGTCGCCGAACCGGATGAAAACCCGATCACCGTAGCGGGCGGCCCGGTCCTGGAAGATCTTGCCGATCGAGATCTTGACGTTCGGCTGCGCCCGCACCAGCGTGAGCATCCCGCGGGCGATCACCGGAAGGTCGGCCAACAGTGCGGGCGCCCGGTTCGCGATATCGATCAGCCCAACCGACGTGCCGGAAACCGACGTGGCGGAACCGGATTTGTTCTCGGACATGGCGGTCAGCCTATCGATCGTCAGCAAAGACCGTCAGCGGGGTTCGCACGCCGCCAGCGCGGCGCCGATCTCGTCGACGACCAGCAGGCGGTCCGTGGCGACCTGCGAGACGTATCCGCTCGTCACCAGGCCGTCCAGCCAGGCGCGCAGCCCGTCGTAGTGCCCGCCGGGATCCAGCAGCACCACCGGCTTGGCGTGCATGCCGAGGTATCCGCCGGTCCAGACCTCGAAGAACTCCTCGAGCGTGCCGATCCCGCCGGGCAACGTGATGAAGGCGTCGGCGCGGTCTTCCATGATCTGTTTGCGCTCACGCATGGTGTCGGTGACGATCAGCTCGTCGGCGTCGTGGTCCGCGACTTCGCGCCGCACCAGCATCTTGGGTATGACGCCGACGGTCCAGCCGCCACGGGCGCGGGCGGCGCTGGCCAGCGCTCCCATCGCCGAGACGTTACCGCCGCCCCAGATCAGGGTCCAGCCGCGTTCGGCGATCGCCTCGCCGAGTTCGGCGGCCAGCGCCAGCAATTCCGGATGCGTAGGCCCTGATGCGCAGTAGACGCAGATTGCGTGCACAGTCGAAACGTAGACCACCGTTGTCGCCGAGCGCATTTGGGCCTAACCGCATGCGCTTGGGTGCGCGCGCCATAAAATCCGGCGGTGCCGAATGCTTGGGTGGTCGCGCCGCGCGAATCCGCGCAGCGCGATGTCACCGCCGCCTTGGACGATCCGCGACATGCCGGCGTGGTGATCCTCGGTGCTGATGGTGCCGGCAAGACGGCGCTCGCCCGCGGCGCCGCCGCGCCGGACGCCCGCTGGGTGATCGGCACCGCCACCGAGCACGACATCCCGTTCGGCGCCTTCCGCGGGCTGCTGGCCGGCGCAGACCTCGCCAACGCCACCGCCCGACCGGCCGAGCTGCTGCGCGCCGCGCAGGACCGGCTCGTCGGCGACGAGCGGGGCTTCGTCGTCGACGACGCCCACCTGCTCGACCGGCTGTCCGCCGCGCTCGTCTACCGGCTGGCACTCAGCGGGTCGACGC
>NZ_JBYCLD010000367.1:0-6754 GCF_057473725.1 Mycobacterium sp. TH-M11
ACCGGACCGACCGTCTGCAGCGTCACCGCGGGCAGCGGCACGTCGGCGCGGTGCGCCTCGTTGACGAAAATCGACTGCTCGACCGGGCCGAAACCCAAACCGCCGAACTCCTTCGGCCAGCCGACGCCCAGCTTGCCGTCTTGGCCCATCCGCCGGATCACCGCACGATAAGCCTCGTTGTGGCGGTCGGATTCCATCGCCTTCATCTCGTCGGCCGAGATCAGGGTCGAAAAATACTGCCGCAGTTCGGCTTGCAGCTGGCGCTGCTCCGAGGTCAGGTCGATGAACCTTGCGCCCGGTTTGGGCTGGCTCGGCGACGACGCGCTGCTCCCGACTGTGCCGCGCTCGCGAGCGCCGACCAGATCGAGTCGATGCGACGGTCCGCCCAATAGCCGGGTCAAATCCTTGATCGTGGAGTAGTACCGGTGCATCGGATAGGTGATGTCCATCCCCATCCCGCCGTGCAGGTGGTGGCAGATCTGCATCACCCGCGGCGCCTGCGACGTGATCCAGTAGCCGAGCACATCGAGATCTTGGCCGGCGTCGAGGCCCTCACCCAGTCGCCATATCACCGAGGTCGATGCCAAATCGATTGTTCGCGAGGCGATGTAGACCTCGGCGAGTTGCGCTGCGACCGTCTGGAAGGTTGACAGCGGCCTGCCGAACTGCTCCCGGTGAGCGACATAGTCGGCGGTCAGCCGCAACGCCCCGGCAACGAGGCCCGCGGCGTAGGCGCCGATCGCAGCCAGCGCAAGCTGATTCACCCGCTGGGCCGTCGCCCCGACGAGCACATCCTCGTCGGCCACCGCGACATCTGAGAACGTGACTACGTACTCCTCGGTCCCGCTGGACGTGGGCGTCTTGGTGATCTGCACACCGTCGGCCTTCGGTGACACCACCACGACCGCGCTGTCCGCGGTAACCAGCATCCCGTCGGCGCTTTGGGCATATCCCACACCGACTTTGGTGCCCGACAGCCGACCGCCGGCGAACGTGGTCGCTGGAAGATCCGGAAGCGCGGTGCCGGGCTCGTTGAGTGCCGCGGTGAGCACCGATCCCTTCGCGACACCAGCGAGGTAGCGGTCTTGCTGCTCGCCGGAAGCCAAGTCCAGCAGCGGAATCGCACCGAAACCGAGGGTGGCCAACGCCGGGCTGATCAGGCCGTGCCGGCCGATCTCGGTCAGCGCCGTGGCGATCTCCGGCAGGCCGACACCGTCGCCGCCGGCGCGCTCGGGCACCGGCAAGGCCGTCACACCACCGGCGACGAGCGCGTCCCAGCCCGGGTTGGATGCGCCCGGCTCCTCCCCGGCTCGTATCGTCGCCGAGCTGAAATCCCGGTCGAGAACCGAGGTGACGACGTCGGCGACCGCCTGCTGCTCTGGGTCCGGCGTGAAATCCATCAGGCGCTCTTGCCGGAGTAGTCGACCTGCCAGTGCTTGATGCCGTTGAGCCAGCCCGACCGCAGCCGCTCGGGCTCGCCGATCGGCGTGAGATCGGGCATGTGGTCGGCGACCGCGTTGAAGATCAAATTGATCGTCATCCGGGCCAAGTTGGCGCCGATGCAGTAATGCGCACCGGTCCCGCCGAAGCCGACGTGCGGATTCGGGTCGCGAAGGATGTTGAAGGCAAATGGATCGTCAAAGACCTCGTCGTCGAAGTTGGCCGAGCGGTAGGACATCACCAGCCGCTGACCCTTCTTGATCTGCACGCCACCCAACTCCAGATCGTCGTTGGCGGTGCGCTGGAAGGCGCTCACCGGCGTCGCCCACCGGACGATCTCGTCGGCGGTCGTGGACGGCCTTTCCTTCTTGAAAAGCTCCCACTGATCCGGGTTGTCGGCGAACGCGATCATGCCGTGGGTGATCGAGTTCCGAGTGGTCTCGTTGCCGGCCACCGCGAGCATGATGACGAAGAAGCCGAACTCGTCGTCGGAAAGCTTCTCACCGTCGATGTCGGCCTGGATCAGCGTGGTGACGATGTCGTCGGTCGGGTTTTGGTTGCGCTCGGCCGCCATCGCCATCGCGTACATGATCAGTTCCATCGACGACTGCGCCGGGTCGACGTCGGCGTATTCGGGGTCCGTGCCGCCGGTCATCTCGTTGGACCACCGGAACAACTTGTCGCGATCTTCCTGCGGCACCCCCAGCAGGCCGGCGATGGCCTGCAGCGGAAGCTCACACGACACCTGTTCGACGAAGTCGCCGCCGCCCGCCGCCGCCGCTTCTTTGGCGATGTTCTGGGCACGCTGGGCCAGCTCAGCCTCGAGCCGACCGATTGCTCGCGGGGTGAACCCGCGGGCAATGATCTTGCGCAGCCGGGTGTGGTGCGGGGCGTCCATGTTGAGCATGACGCTGCGCTGCAGTTCGACCTGCTCGCGCGTCATCTCCGGCGGCCACGTCGGGATCGCGCCGTTCTGCCAACTGGAGAAAACGTCGCTGCGGCGCGAGACCTCCTTGACGTCGGCGTGCTTGGTGACCAGCCAGTAGCCGTTGTCTTCGAACCCTCCGCAGCCGTCGGGAACGCTGACCCAGTGGACCGGGTCGGACTGGCGGAGCGCGGCGAGTTCGTCCACCGGAAGTCCGGCCAGGTTGACGTCCGGATCGAGGAAGTCGAAGTCGGCCGGGATGCTGAGGGGTGCCATATCGGGATCTCCTGAACTACAACGTGTTCTAGTGCCAGTAAAACATGCTCTCACCGCAGACCAAAAGGTGCGCACGCATCGTCGCTTGTCAGAGTAATGAAACGTGTTCTAGCCTGACCGCATGGGTAACCCGGTAATCGTTGAAGCCACTCGTAGCCCGATCGGCAAGCGCGCCGGCTGGTTGTCCGGACTGCACGCCACCGAGCTGCTAGGTGCAGTTCAGAAGGCCCTCGTGGATAAGGCCGGTATCGATGCCGGCGAGGTCGAGCAGGTCATCGGCGGCTGCGTGACGCAGTACGGCGAACAGTCCAACAACATCACCCGCGTCAGCTGGCTGGTCGCCGGGCTGCCCGAGCAGGTCGGCGCCATGACGGTGGACTGCCAGTGCGGCAGCAGTCAGCAGGCCAACGGCCTGATCGCCGGCCTGATCGCAGCAGGTGCCATCGACGTCGGCATCGCGTGCGGCATCGAGGCGATGAGCCGCGTCGGGCTAGGCGCCAACGCCGGCCCCGACCGTGGCATCCTGCGGCCCGCGTCGTGGGACATCGACCTGCCCGACCAGTTCACCGCCGCCGAGCGAATCGCCAAGCGTCGCGGCATCACCCGCGAAGAGATCGACCAATTCGGTTTCGACTCGCAGCGCAAGGCCAAGCAGGCCTGGGCCGAGGGCCGCTTCGACCGCGAGATCAGCGGCATCGAGGCGCCGGTGCTCGACGAGAACAAGCAGCCGACCAGCGAGCGGCACATCGTCAGCAAGGACCAGGGTCTGCGCGACACCACGCTGGAGGGCCTGAGCCAGCTCAAGCCGGTGATCGAGGGCGGCATCCACACCGCGGGCACGTCGTCGCAGATCTCCGACGGGGCGGCCGCGGTGCTGTGGATGGACGAAGACAAAGCGAAGGCACTGGGCCTGCGGCCACGGGCCCGCATCCTCAGCCAGGCACTGGTCGGGGCCGAGGCCTACTACCACCTGGACGGACCGGTGCAGTCGACGGCGAAGGTGCTGGAGAAGGCCGGGATGAAAATGGGCGACATCGACATCACCGAGATCAACGAAGCGTTTGCCTCGGTGGTGTTGTCCTGGGCGCGGGTGCACAACCCGGACATGGACAAGGTCAACGTCAACGGCGGCGCGATCGCACTGGGTCACCCGGTGGGCAGCACCGGCAGCAGGCTCATCACCACCGCGCTGCACGAGTTGGAGCGCACCGACCAGACCACCGCCCTGATCACCATGTGCGCGGGCGGGGCGCTGTCGACCGGCACCATCATCGAGCGGATCTAGCGCCGGTGGCGGTGTCTGACGCGGAGCGCATCGCAGCGGCGCAGTCCTACATCGACGCGCTGGCCAGCCACCGCGGCGACGATGTTCCGTTCGCGCCGGACTGCGTTCGTTTCGAAATGGGTATCAAAACCGGTCTTTCCGGAAATCACCTGCGCCGCAGCCTGAATCGCGGCCCGCAGTTCCGGCTCATTGCGCAATGCACGCCGCCGAGATTCGAAGTCGACGGCGACCGGGTACGGGCACAGTTCGATGTGATCACCAAGGGATCGCTGGCCGGATGGCGGGTTTGCTCGCACGTCGACGAGACGTTTCTGATCGTGGATGGCAAGATCCGCCACATCAACGCGCAGTTACGTCCGTTCATTCAACACCGCCGATAAGGAGCCTCGGATGCCCAATCCGCCGCCCGCACTCAATTCCGCCGGCACCGGCGTCCTCATCAAATGGATGTCACGCATCAACACCTTGGCCTACAAGGCGTCCGGCGGGAAGGTCGGCGGCTCGTTCCTGCAAGGCGCGCCGGTGGCGCTGTTGACCACCATCGGCCGTAAATCCGGGGAACCGCGGGTCAGCCCCCTGCTGTTTCTGCGCGACGGCAACCGCGTGGTGCTGGTGGCCTCGCAGGGCGGGCGGGCCAACAATCCGATGTGGTACCTGAATCTCAAGGCCAACCCGAAGGTGACGGTGCAGATCAAAAAAGAAGTTCTGCGGCTCACCGCCCGCGACGCCACGGAGGCCGAACGCGCGCAGTACTGGCCGCAACTCGTCGCGATGTACTCCTCGTTCGAGGACTACCAGTCCTGGACCGACCGGGTCATCCCGATCGTCATCTGCGACCCGTAACGTCGGTGTGGACCGGCTGGCCTACCAGTCGACATTCATTCGAACCGAGATCAGGCGCCGTACACCGGAACCGGCGGCCGTGACTTGGCCAGCAGATCAGCGACGACCGGACCCAACTCGGCGGGATCCCAGCGGGCCCCCTTGTCGATCTGCGCGCCGTGTGCCCAGCCTTCGGCGACGCGAATCTTGCCACCCTCGACCTCGAACACCTGGCCGGTGATGTCGCGAGATTCGTTGCTGCCCAACCACACCACCAACGGCGAGATGTTCTCCGGCGCCATTGCGTCGAAGTCGTCGTCCTGGGTGGACATCATCTCGGCGAACACGGTCTCGGTCATCCGGGTGCGGGCCGACGGCGCGATCGCGTTGACCGTGACGCCGTAGCGGCCCATCTCGGCGGCGCCGACCAAAGTCATCGCCGCGATACCCGCCTTGGCAGCGCTGTAGTTGCCCTGGCCGACGCTGCCCTGCAGACCCGCGCCGGAACTGGTGTTGATGATCCGCGCGTCAACCGTTTTTCCTTCTTTGCTCAGGCCGCGCCAATAGGAGGCAGCGTGTCGCATCGCGGCGAAGTGACCCTTGAGGTGGACCGCGATGACGGCGTCGAACTCTTCTTCGCTGGTGTTGGCCATCATGCGGTCGCGCACGATGCCGGCATTGTTGACCAGCACGTCGAGACCACCGAAGGTGTCGACGGCAGTCTGGATCAGCGCGGCGGCTTGGTTCCAGTCCGCGATGTTGGAACCGTTGGCGACGGCTTCGCCTCCGGCAGCGGTGATCTCGTCGACCACACCCTGCGCCGCGCTGCCGCCGCCGGCCGGTGAGCCGTCCAGGCCCACACCGATGTCGTTGACGACGACGCGGGCGCCTTCGGCGGCGAACGCCAAGGCATGCGCCCGCCCGATGCCGCCGCCCGCTCCGGTGATGATGACCACGCGGCCGTCGACTAATCCCACTGCTGACTCCTTTACTTGACCGAGCTTGCGTTGGTGGTGGCCAGATAGGGTGGCGGCTCGCCGCCGCCGTGCACCTCGAGCGAGGCGCCGCTGATGTAGGACGCCGCGTCCGAGGCCAAAAATGCTGCGGCCCAACCGACATCGGCGGGTGTCGCAAGCCGGCCGAGCGGCACGTTCTTCGAGATCGCGGCGATCGAGTCGGCGTCGCCGTAGAACAGTTCCGACTGCTCGGTTTCGACCATCCCGACGACGCAGGCGTTCACCCGGACCTTCGGCCCCCATTCCACCGCGAGCGTCTGGGTGAGGCTTTCCAGGCCGGCCTTGGCCGCGCCGTAGGCGCCGGTGCCCGGTGACGGCCGGCGGCCGCTGAGGCTGCAGATGTTGACGATCGCCCCCCCGCTCGACTGGTCTTGCATGACGTCGTTGGCGTGCTGGGCGACCGACAGCGCGCCGAGCAGGTTGAGTTCGATGATCTTGCGGTTGAATTTCGCGCTCGCGTCCGCGGTCATGACGAACGGCGAACCGCCGGCGTTGTTCACCACCACGTCGAGGCGCCCGTGCGTGTCGGCGATCGCGCCGATCATGGCCTTGACCGCGTCGTCGTCGCGGATGTCGCAGGGGTGGAATTCGTAGGGCAGGCCGTCGACCTGACGCCGAGCGCAGGTGACGACGGTGGCACCCTGCGCGGCGAAAACGCTGCTGATCCCGGCGCCTACCCCTCGAACGCCGCCGGTTACCAGCACGACCCGGCCGGTGAGCCCGAAGCTGAACACGGGGCCTTCGTCGGCGTGAGTCACTGTGCTAGCGTACCAAGCAAGTGCTTGCTTCCCTAAATCTCCCCTGTCGCCCCCCAAAGAAGTGGTCGAGGATCTCGATGACAATCACGTCGCGCACCGTCGAACCGGGGATAGTCGCGGTCACCGTCGACTACCCGCCCGTCAACGCCATCCCGTCGCGCGGATGGTTCGAACTCGGCGAGGTCCTGACCGCCGCCGGCAACGACCCGACCACGCACGCGGTGATCCTGCG
>NZ_JBYCLD010000368.1:0-8174 GCF_057473725.1 Mycobacterium sp. TH-M11
GGCGATCATGTCGCTAGGCAAGGAGAGATCACGGCTGTCGGGTACATCGATGACGGTCGTCACCACGCCGACGTCGTCACGCTCCCAGAAGGCGCCGTAGTGGTCCATGATCGCGCGCATCGCCACGTTGTCGGCCAGCATGCGGCCGGAGAATTTTTCCACCCCGGCCACCCCCGCGGCCACCGACAGGGCGGCGATCAGAAACGACCCGATGCCGCGGCCCTGGTAGGCGTCGGCGACGGTGAAGGCGATCTCGGCGACGGCGGGGTCGTGGTTGTCGCGGACGAAACGCGCGTCGGCGACCGGGTTTCCGTCTCGATCCGTCATCACCCATACGAAGTGGTCGACGTAATCGACCTCGGCCAGGTAATCCATCAACGCCGGACTGGGCACTCGCGCCGACATGAAGCGTCGATACAGCGTGTCGCTGGAGAACCGGACATGCCCCTGCAGTGTTCGCTGGCTGTCGCCGGGCAACACCGGACGCAGCAGCAACTCCGAGCCGTCACGGGTAAGGACTGGGATCGGAGTGAGAAAAGCCGCCAGTCGCTGGCGCACCATGCGTACCAGACGGGTCATGATGCCCGGGATGTGCACCAGGCGCGCGAACGCGTCGCTGTCGCCGATCCAGCCGATCAGGGCTTCGGTGGTGGTCACGGTCGCGGTTCGTGGTAGATGCCGCAGCAGCGCGATCTCGCCGACGATGGTGCCGCCGCAGACGTGCTCGACGGTGACGACGTCGTCGCCGGCAACATGCCTGATCTCCACCGTGCCCGACGCGATGAGCAGGAAAGACACCGCCTGCTCGCCCTGGCGCATCAAAATCTGGGCGGGCGCCGCCTGCAGCGGTTGCAGGCTGGCCGCCAACGGCATCAAGTCCTCGGCGGGGCAACCCGTGAAGATCTCCAGGGTGGCGAGTTCTGCGGCGCGCAGCGGGGTCAACTCGCTCACCATGCCGCCCCCGTCGCCGTTGAAGATGCAGCCCAGGCTAAGGGCATTCATCGTGTTGCAGCAAGGACGCGCGCCCCGGCAGACTCACTCCCGTGACCCGCACCGATGATCCGCTGCACACAACCCGTGATTTGCTCAACCGCGACGCGCGCTTGCGACACGGCTTCCTGGACGTGCTCGGCGAATCGGTGGCCAGCGAAACACCCACGCTGGCGCAGCACGCGATGAACAGTCCGCTGGTGGCCACGGTCTACGAGCGACTGTGGCGGCCGTTCGCGTTTTACGTCGCCAGTGGTGTCACCACCGGCGCCGAGCAACGCCGCGCCGCCGAAGCGCTGAACCTGTCACGCGCAGCACGGCTGCTTGATATCGCTTGCGGCCCTGGTAATTTCACCGGAAAGCTGGCCGAAGACCTTCCGGAGCACGGACTAGCGGTCGGGCTTGACATCTCGGTGCCGATGTTGGCCCGCGCCGTGCAGGACAACAGCGGACCGCGCACCTGTTATGTCCGCGCCGACGCCGGAACGCTACCGTTCGACGACGAAACCTTCGACGCCGTGTGCTGCTTTGGTGCGCTCTACCTGATGCCCGAGCCGTTCACCGTGGCCCGCGAAATGGTGCGGGTGGTGCGGCCCGGCGGGCGCGTTGCGATTCTGACCAGCTACGTCAGTCGCCTACCAGCCCTGCGGTACGTGTCGAATGCGACCGCCGGGGCCATCGGTCTGCGCCTGTTCGACCGGGACGAGTTCGTCGGCCTTTTCACCGAATCCGGCCTCGTCGATATCGAACAGCAGATCCAGCGCAACTTACAGTTCGTCACGGCCGGCAAGCCCGGATAGCGGTTGGCGCCACACCGATGGACCAGGCCGGCTACATGAGATCACCGACAGCCGCTTGACATCGAAAGCGCCGGTCAGCGGCCACCACACTGCCGAGATACCTTGAAGACGCAGGCCCAATCCCGATCAACGCCGCCGCCAGCTCTGCGCGGTCGCCGAGCGCATGGCCGAACTCGACCTGACGGCACGGCGGACTCCAGTCGCCCGCAAAGCAGGACGCTGAATCCCGCCCTCAGCATTCGCTACGGCAAAGAGTAAGCGCGAACCTGCGGTTCTGTTAAGCGAAAAGTACAAATCACCCATCCGGCCGGACACACTGACACACTGACGGCATCGACTCGGCATGCAGTCCATCCGGATCGTCGAAGTTGTGGCGAAAGGCAAGGTTTCGTGACGATCAGCCCCGAGACGCACGCCGCGGACGTGCGCTACGACCTCTGCGACGTCAACGCCAACCCCCTCCCCACCTGCGCGCGGGTGCGTGAGGAGGCTCCGCATTACCACGACGCCGAGCATGACTACTCGGTGAGACGGTTCGCCGACGTCGACAAGGCATGGGTCGACCACGCCACCGCCGCTCAGCGCGCGGCATCGTCATCGATCTGTCCGGCGCCCGACTCGGCCCGACCTCGACGGTGCGGGGGTGGAGGCCGAGACATCATGAGCGGGCACGTCGAAGGCAGGACATTTCCACCAGCGGGGGCGGGGCCGGCCGCAGTCACGCAGTCCGGTTGCCGCAAGCGGCCAACGCTGACGGCGTGCTCGGATGATCAAAACCCAACATTGGAGGCAACCCATGGTCGAGTTCGACTACGAAAAGCTGAAAAAGGAAGCCGAGCAGTTCATCAGGTTCGAGAAGGACAAGAAGAACCGCATCGCCTACATCACCTTCGACCGCCCCGACGCCCAGAACGCCACCAGCCTGGGTATGCGGCAGAACTATGCCGACCTGATTCACAAGTGCAACGTCGATGATGAGGTGAAGGTCGTCGTGATCCGCGGTGAGGGTGACGATTTCGGCAGCGGTGGCGACCTGCCTGAGCAGCGCCCAATGCTGGAAAACCCCGGCCTGCCATTGCATCACGAGCTGGCGATCAACGACGACGACGTCAAGTACCCGCCCGGCGGCTCCTACCGCTACCTGTCCACCGTCACCGACTTCTACGCCAAAGCGAGGGCCGGGAACCGGCCGCTGCAGGAGCTTCGCAAGATCAGCATCGTCGAAGCCAAGGGATACTGCTATGGCTGGCACTTCTACCAGGCCGGCGACGCCGACCTGGTGATCGCTAGCGACGACGCGTTGTTCGGGCATCCCGCTTTTCGATATGTCGGCTGGGGACCACGGCTGTGGTGGTGGGCCGAGACGATGGGTCTGCGCAAATTTTCCGAAATGCTCTTCACCGGAAGGCCGTTCAGCGCTAAAGAGATGTACGACTGCGGCTTCGTCAACAGCGTCGTGCCCCGCGACAATCTCGAAGCCGAGACCGAGAAGTACGCGCTGGCGTGCTCGCGGTCCCGCCCGACAGATACAGTTGCGGTGCAAAAGACTTTCCTCGAGTTGTACAAGCAGCACAAGGGCGAGTACTTCGGCAGCCTGCTGACCGGCATGGTCGAAGGCATGCTGCCGTTGATCAAGAACGACGCCGACGACGTCGACATCACCGGCGGGACGTTTGAGAAAGGCCTCAACAACGTGGTGAAGGACAACGACCTGAACTTCCCGCCCGAGTGGCGATTGAGCCGTTCAGGACGCGCCCAACCCTGAGGCCTCCGATATCGTCGCTGACCGGTTTTGTGAACCGTTTGCCGGCGAAGACCGCGGTAAGGCATGGGGCGGTTTCTCTTCAGGCGAGTGAACTCGAGCGGCCGGTCGGCTCGGCTGGGTGCCCGCCGGCCGTATATGCTTGGCTGCACCGTTGCATCTTGACGTCGAAACCGACTTCCGCGGCTGCGCGCCGCCAGCACCAGCGTCGTTGTCCCCCAACCTGGTCACCCACGTCGCCCACCGGCACGGCCCGAAAAAGATCTGACAAAAAATGAACGAAATCAACGACAAGAGCTCTGATAACACGCGCGAGAAGATTCTGCGGGCCGCCGCGCACCAGTTTGCGCAGCGCCCGTATTACGCTGTCGGCCTGGACGCTATCCTGTCCGAGGCGCAGTTGACCAAGGGCGCGATGTATTTCCATTTCCGGTCCAAGCAGGCCTTGGCACTCGCGATCGTGGATGAGCAGACCGCTAAATCCGGTGCCGCGGTGCGGGAACTGCTCACCCGCAAGCTGTCTGGACTGGAAACGCTGATCGACGTCTCGTACCTGATCGCGATGGCCGATATCACCGACAATGTCGCGCGTGCGGCTTTCAATCTGCTCGAATCCGTGGGTCGGACCGAAAAGCTACAAGAGCGACTGCTATCCGGCTGGATCGAAGTGCTCGGCGACATCGCCGCCCGCGGCATTCGCGAAGGCGACATGATCGACCGGGGCGACCCCGAAGACATCGGTCGCCTACTCGTGGCCCTCTACATCGGCCTGCGTCAGGCCAGCCACTTGGACGATCCGGTGGCGCTCCTCGGCGACTACGAAAAAGCCTTGTCGACAATGCTTTACGCAGTCGCGCAGCCCGACAAGGTGGATTACTTCGCCCAATTCCTGCGGCGACGCACCGCGCTGGCGATCAAAGCCGCGTCCGCGGCCGACATGTCGGGTTAACGAGCGTCGAACCCGAGCCGCTCGGTCAAGTTCCTGAATGCCGCGACGCGTGGCCGAGCACCGGAGGGCGGCATCATCACCGCTGCGGGAATTTGGCTTGCGGTCAACACCGGCGCGTTGGGCGCTCAAAGGCAACGACCGGGCGGATCCGGAAAGGTAGAGTTCACGACGAGTTTCGTCGACGCATATGCGTTTGGTCCCGTCGACGTGAGGATAGGGCGATGCGCACGGCGTTCCAGGAAGAGCTCGCGACGCTGACTGACACACTCAGCGGCATGTGCGGTCTCGCCGGCTTGGCGATGGACCGCGCGACCCACGCGCTGCTGGACGCGGATTTGGCGACGGCCGAGCAAGTGATCACCAACCACGGCCATATTGCCGAGATGCGGACGCAGGCCGAGGCCGTGGCCTTTGCGCTGCTCGCGCTGCAGTCACCGGTTGCCGGCGACCTAAGGCTTGTCGTCGGTTCGCTGCAGAACGTCGCCGACGCCGAACGGATGGGCGGGCTGGCCCTGCACGTGGCGAAGATCGCCCGACGGCGCCACCCCGACCATGTGTTGCCCGACGAGGTACGGGGTCATTTCGCGGAGATGGGCCGCGTCGCGGTCCAGCTTGGAAACAACGCCAAAGATGTCGTTGTTTCCAAGAACCCGCTGCGAGGCGCAGAGATCAGCCGCGAAGACGACGCGATGGACCAGTTGCACCAGCAACTGTTCAACGTCTTGATGGACAGCGAATGGAAACACGGCGTCGCAGCGGCCGTGGACATCACTCTGCTCGGCCGGTTCTACGAACGCTTCGCCGACCACGCCGTCGCGATCGGCCGCCGCGTCGTTTTCGAAGCGACCGGCGAGACGGGTGGCGCTCTGGGGTAGAGCGCGGTGTCACCGACCAGCAGGTCGCTGTCGGCCGGCGGCATGCGTTAGTATCTGCGTATGAACGCATGTAAGGATGTTCCTGCGTTGATACCGGACGACCAAGTCAATCTGATCGTCGAGGTTTTCCGCATGCTGGCCGACCCCACCCGCGTCAGACTGTTATGGGCGTTGACGGGCGGCGAACTGTCGGTCAGCGAACTGGCCGAGCAGGTGAACAAGCCCTCGCCGTCGGTGTCGCAGCATCTGGCCAAGCTGCGAATGGCCCGGCTGGTGCGCACCCGCCGCGACGGCACCACGATCTTCTACAGCCTGGAAAACGAACACGTCAGCCAGCTCGTCTTCGACGCGGTGTTCAATGCCGAACATGCCGGCCCCGGGGTGCCCGCCCACCACAGCAGCGACAAAACGGTGCGCTCAATGTCCCGAGACCGTAACCAGCGCAAGGTAATCCAGTAATGACCCATACCGAACATCACGGCCATACCCACCCCCACTCGCACGACCACCCACACGGGCTACGTGGAGTGATGAAGGAGCTTTTCGCGCCACACTCGCACGACTCGGCGGACAGCGTGGACAGCGCGCTGGAATCCAGTGCCGCGGGTATCCGTGCGGTCAAGATCAGCCTGCTGGTGCTCGGCGTGACCGCGATCGCACAGATCGCGATCGTGATGGTCTCCGGGTCGATCGCCCTGGCCGCCGACACTATCCATAATTTCTCCGATGCTCTGACCGCCGTACCGCTCTGGATTGCGTTCGCGCTCAGCACAAAAGCCGCTACCCGCCGCTATACCTACGGATTCGGCCGCGTCGAAGACCTCGCCGGCCTGTTCGTGGTCGCGATGATCGCCACGTCGGCGATCGTCGCCGGCTACGAAGCCATCGAACGACTCATCCATCCCCAGCCGATCGCCAACCTCGGCTGGGTCGCGCTTGCCGGTCTGGCCGGATTCGTCGGTAACGAGTGGGTGGCGCTCTACCGCATCCGGATCGGAACGCGCATCGGCTCAGCAGCTTTGGTCGCTGACGGGTTACACGCCCGCACCGACGGTTTCACGTCACTGGCCGTGCTCGTCGGCGCCGGCGGTGTCGCGCTGGGCTTCCCGCTCGCGGACCCGATCGTCGGCCTGACCATCACCGTGGCCATCCTGGCGGTGCTACGCACCGCGGTGCGTGACGTGTTCCGCCGACTAATCGATGGTGTCGATCCGCAATTGGTCGACACCGCCGAGGCTGTGCTGGCCGGCCGAGAAGGGGTGCGGTCGGTGCACAGCGTGCGGCTGCGCTGGATCGGACACCGGTTGCACGCCGACGCCGAACTCGACGTCGACCCGATGCTGAGTCTGGCTGCGGCACATCGCATTGCGCATGACAGCGAGCATGACCTGACGCACGCGCTACCGAAACTCGCCTCCGCGATGATCCACGCCTACCCCGCCCATGCCGACGGACCATAGCTCAGGCGCGTAGCGACAGCTCTCGTGCGTTGATCATGCGACGGGGTTGATGCCGACTTCGGCCATGGCGGCCACCGCGGCGTGTTGATCTCGCCTCAGTTGATGCGTGACGTGGTTCCTGGCGTGAGTCAGACCGCGCCGCCGGCTGTCTCGACAGTCGAGACTGCTGAATCACCGTTACGGCGACTATGAGTGCGGGGCGGTGGGGTTCGGAAATGCGTTGGCCGCGTCGAACGCGTTGGTGAAGCGGATGACGATCGCGACGAGAGTCATCATGATCGGGACGGTTGCCAGCGCTGCGGACAATCCCGCCCATTGGGCCACTTGCCCGATCAACGGTGGGCCGATCAGATAGCCCACCCAACCGATGGCGGCCACGACAGCGATCGCGGTTCCCGCGTCGATCGGCGAGTAAGCGGCGGTCATCGCGGCGGGCACCAACAACGCCACGCCCGCTCCGAGAGCGGCGAATCCCAACAGCGTCAGCACGAGATTGGCGGTGACCAGGGTGACGCACAGACCGACCGCGGCGAACAGCGCCAGCGATGGCAGTAGCCAACGGATGGAGACACGCTCGTACAGCCGGGGGGCACCCAACCGTGTGACGGCCATGACTGCGGTGAAGGGCACGTAGCTGAGTGCGGCCACGGTGGGCCCGGCGCCGACGACGCGATTGAGGTAGTCGCCTGACCAATCGGATGCAGATCCTTCGCACAGGAACGACGTGAACGCGACGGCTGACAGAATCACGATGGTCGGATTCCGCCAGAATCGTTGCGGTCCTTCGGCTTTCTGGCGGGCGGCGGGGGCCTGCTCGCGGACCAGGCCGCCGGCGATCGGCCCGAGGACGACAATGATAGCGAGCCCGATGACCGTCAGCTGGGCCGTCAAGCCCACACCCGCGCTCACGCACACTGCGCCAACCAGCGACCCCAGCAGCACAGCGAGGCTACGCATCCCATGGAAGCGAGACATGATCGGTCGCGCGGCGACGCGTTCGACCGCGGCGGCCTGTACGTTCATCGCGACATCCAGCCCGCCCAGGAAGAACCCGACGCTGGTGAGTGCAAGAAATAGTCCCAGTTGCGATTTGGCCAGGCCCAGAAGGGGGCCGGACGCGGCGTAGCCGACGAGGCTGACCGGGACCAGAACGTGGCTTCCCCAGCGCGGCAACAGCCGGATACACAGCGCCGTCGCGACCAGCGCACCCAGTGGCGCACCCAACAGCGCGTTGCCGAGCGCGCCATCGGAGAGTCTCAATTCGCTCTTCACGTGCGGAATGTGGGCCACCCACGACGAAAAGACAAGGGCATGCGCCGCGAACACTGCGGTGACACA
>NZ_JBYCLD010000369.1:0-6511 GCF_057473725.1 Mycobacterium sp. TH-M11
AATTCCTTGGCTACTACGCTCCAGGACTTGGGTATCAATTATCTTGCGGACGTACCCGGCTTCGTCCAAGACCAGGTGCGGCGCAACCTCGACCGGCAACTCGACGAGGTCGACGGCCTGTGCAAATGAGCACTCACTGTCGCCGCCGGGGCGTCGTTCGCATCGACCTGGCGGCACTCCGCGTCCAAGGCCGCAGTCGAACCCCGGCCGACGACGACGAGCAAACTGTCCCCGCGAGTGTGACGTCAGCGGCGTAGGCGCGCCCACGCGGTTCAACAACCGTTCGGCGACGTCACCCGGCGATACCACCCGCATCAGGCCAAGTTGTGCCGCAATCACAGCACCCGATCTTCCCAGGCCGGCCGAGCCTGCCTCCCGAGATACCGCCGCCGCTGCCCGAAAATATGGCCGTGAACTGCTGGTTTTCGCCGAGCGACGCTAAATGGCCCCAAACGGTTACGGGTCCGCAGGCGCGCCCTATACGATCGTTTGATGTCTGAAACACCCTCACACGAGCCATCGTCCGCATCCGAGGACGTCACCGAATCCGTCGCCGCGCCTACCACTACGCCGGCGACGACCCCGACGGCTACCTCGCACGCAAGCCCGTCCAAGCTGCCGTTCTGGCTGGCGGTGGCGGCTTTGGTGTTGGCGATCCTCGGCGTCGCGGGTGCCGCTTTTGGATACTTCTACCCCAACGAGAGTGCCGCAGCCGCGGGCAAGTACAGCGACCAGCAACGCAAAGATGCCAAGAAGAAGATCTGTGACACGTTCAAGATCGTCGACCGCGCAGTGGTCAGGAACTCGCACCTGAAGAACCCGGACAACGGTGGGCCGATCGGTGCGCTGTCGGTCGCGACCGCTCAGCGCTTCGCGTTCTACGACGGCGGGGACTTCCTGCGGGACCGGGTGGCCGCGGAGCCCGCGACACCCAAAGACCTGGCAGACGATGCGAACGCCCTCGGCACCCAGCTCGAAGAGCTCAGCATCGGCTACCTGGCCGGGGCGCAGGACTTCGCGCAGGAGGAGCTGCGTAAGAACCTCGACGAAAATATCAAGAAGATCGTCGAGATCTGCAAATAACCCGTTGTAGCCGCGGCTAACGCGGCACGTGAAAGTCGACCAGCTGGGCGGACCCGAGTTCGAGGTCCGCCCAGCTGCCGTTGAAGCGCAGAACGGCCATCGCCGAAGTCGGGAATTTCGCCGCGATCCGTTTGGCGGCAACGGTGTTGGCGCTGGGGCGGTCGGCCAGCCGCAGGGCCATCTCGCTGGTGCTCGGCTCGTGTCCGACGACCAGCAAGGTCGCGACGCGGTTACCGACGCCGTTGATCTGGTCGATCACAATCCCGGGCGTGGAGTCGTAGAGCCTGTCGAGGTAGCGAACGGGTGCATCAATCCCGCTGCGCGCCAACGTTTCACGGGTACGGGTCGCCGTCGAGCACAGCGCCAGGCCGATGGTGGGCAGATGGCTGCGCAGCCAATCGCCCGCCAGACCGGCTTCGCGCTCACCACGCGCCGCCAGCGGTCGGTCGTGGTCGGCCACCCCGTCGGGGTAGGCCGACTTGGCATGACGCATCAGCACCAGGGTGCGGTCTTGGTCGGGCATGCGGGTGAGATTACCGTGGCGCTTCTGCGCCGTATGGGGCCGATGTGGCTGATGCGACGGCTGGTTACGACGCCGCGCGGCCGGGGTTCGGACCTGCCGATTGAGGTCCCCGGACTTGTCGGTGGGCGGTCCTAAACTCGCGTTGCCCGGTCGCCACTGGCCGGACATCACGCAGAAGGGACTCCGGCCGCCATGCGATTCGTGCACAGCGCCGATTGGCAACTCGGCATGACCCGCCACTTCCTCGCGGGTGACGCGCAGCCGCGCTACTCCGCGGCCCGACGCGACGCGGTGGCCGGACTCGGACCGCTGGCGACGGCCGCCGGCGCCGAGTTCGTGGTGGTCTCCGGCGACGTCTTCGAGCACAACCAGCTGGCGCCGGCGGTGATCAGTCAGTCACTGGAAGCCATGCGCGCCATCGGGATTCCGGTCTACCTGTTGCCCGGCAACCACGATCCGCTGGACGCCTCCTCGGTATACACCAGCGCGCTGTTCGCCGCCGAGTGCCCGGCCAACGTGCATGTGCTCGATCGGGCCGGGGCCCACGACGTGCGGCCCGGGCTGCAGATCATCGCGGCACCGTGGCGGTCCAAGGCGCCGACCACCGATCTGGTCGCCGACGTGCTCGAGGGCCTGCCGGCCGACGGCGTCACTCGGGTGCTGGTTGCGCACGGTGGTGTCGACGTGCTCGATCCCGATCGCACCAGGTCCTCACTGATTCGACTGGCCGGCGTTGAAGATGCGTTGGCGCGCGGCACAATTCACTACGTTGCACTCGGCGACAAGCATTCGCTGACCGATGTGGGGAGCACGGGCCGTATCTGGTATTCAGGCTCGCCGGAGGTCACCAACTACGACAACGTCGAGGCCGACCCCGGTCACGTGCTGATCGTCGACATCGATGAGGCGGATCCGCAGCGTCCGGTGAGCGTCGATGCGCCGCGCGTTGGCCGCTGGCGATTCAGCACGCTCACCCGGCACGTGGACACCAGCCGCGACATCGCTGACCTGGACGTCAACCTCGACCTGATGCCCGACAAGGACCGAACGGTGCTGCGGTTGGCCCTGATTGGCTCGCTGACCGTCACCGACCGCGCCGCGCTGGACGCCTGCCTGGACAAGTATTCGCGGTTGTTCGCCTCGCTGCGGGTGTGGGACAGTCACAGCGACCTGGCGGTGATTCCGGCCGACGGTGAATTCAGCAACCTGGGCATCGGCGGGTTTGCCGCCGGGGCGGTCGAGGAGCTGATGGAGACCGCGCGCGCCGACGATGCGGCCGCGGGTGATGCCCAGGCGGCGCTGGGGTTGCTGTTGCGGCTGACCGATCATGGCCGGCAGGGTCGAGGTGCGGCATGAAATTGCATCGGTTGGTGCTGAAGCACTACCGCGGAATCGCCTACCGCGAGATCGACTTTCCCGACCACGGGGTAATCGTGGTGTCGGGCGCCAACGAGATCGGCAAGTCGTCGATGGTCGAGGCGCTCGATCTGCTGCTGGAAGCCAAGGACCGCTCGACCAAGAAAGAGGTCAAGCAGGTCAAGCCGACACACGCCGACGTCGGCTCCGAGATCACCGCCGAGATTAGTTCGGGCCCTTACCGTTTCGTCTACCACAAGCGTTTTCACAAGAAGCCCGAGACGCAGTTGACGGTCCTGCAGCCGCGCCGCGAACAGCGCAGCGGCGACGAGGCGCATGACCGCGTGCAGGCCATGCTGGCCGAGACCGTTGACACCGAATTGTGGCATGCCCAAAGGGTTTTGCAGGCAACATCGACCGATGCGGTGAACCTGTCCGGCTGCGACGCGCTGACCCGGGCGCTTGACCTCGCCGCGGGTGACGCGGCGGCGCTGTCGGGAACCGAGCCGCTGCTCCTCGAGCGCATCGACGGCGAATACGCTCGCTACTTCACCGCGACCGGCCGTCCCACCGCAGAGTGGGCGGCGGCGATCAAGGCGCTGGAATCCGCGAACCAGGAGGTCGAGCGGTGCGCGGCGGCGGTCGCCGAGGTCGACGAGCGGGTGCAGCGGCACGCCGCCCTGACGATCGAGCTGACCGAGCTTGGTGAATTACAACAGGCGGCGGCGACCCGACAGACCGCCGCCGGGGCCGCCGCCGACGAGATCGCCCGGCTCACCGAACAGGTGCGGGAGGCCGAACTGATTGCCACGGCCGCGACCGCGACCAGCACCGCGTCAACCGCTGCGCTCGCCGAGCGGATGCGACTGCGAGCCGAAAGCGACTCGCGCACAGCCGCGGTCGCGGGCCTGGAAGAAGAAGCGCGCGATGCCGGCGAAGCCCTGGTGCTGGCCCGCGCTGTCACCGTCGAGGCAGAGGAGGCCGTCGAGCGTGCCGACCAGCTACTGGTCGCCGCAACGCAGCGCGTCGAAACGGCCCGGAGCGTCGTCGACGATCTGGCCCGCCGCGAGGAGACGTTGCGGCTGAGCACGAAGCTCGCGAAAATCGACGCCGCGTGCAGCGAGCGTGACGGGGTTGCCAAAGAGTTGTCGACAACCACCATGACCGACGAGTTGCTGCGTCAGATTGAAAACGCCGCCGCCGCGCTCGATCGGATCGATGGCCAGCTCGCCTTGGTCTCGGCGACAGTCGAATTCGTTGCGGCCAGCGACATCGAACTGGTGATCGGCGATCAGCGGGTCGCGCTTGCGGCTGGCGAAAGCTGGACGACCGTCACCAACGCCGCCGCCGAGGTCGAGATTCCCGGCGTCGTGACCGCCCACGTTACCCCGGGCACGTCGGCGCGGGAGATGCACGCGAAATATGATGCGGCACAGGCGAAGCTGTCCGCTACGCTGTTGGCCGCGGGCGCTGCGGATCTGGCCGCGGCGCGGCAGGCCGACGAGCGACGCCGCGAACTGCAGAGTGCCCACGACCAATTCACGGCAACGCTGGCCGGACTGACCGGCGACGAAGACATCGAACTGTTGCGCGGGCGACTGGCCGAATTGCAGCTTTTACCAGCTCTTTCCGGCGATGTCGATCCTGCGGCCGCGCGTGCCGAACTGCTGGAGGCCGTCGCCGCCCGCGCCCAGGCGGAGAACGACTGTGAAACCCACCGCGAGGCAGCGGCGCTGGCGACGCGCCAGCGGACCGAGATCGACAAGCAGGTAACGCGTGTGCAGGACAAGCTGGCCGTGCAGCGAGCTGAGCTCGCCGCCGTTGCCGGCCGGCTGGCCGAACAGCGGGCCACGGTCCCCGACGAGAAATTGACCGCAGACGTCGAGGCCCACACGTCGGCGGCGGACACCGCCGCCAGTCGCGTCGCGCAGCTGTCCGAGCAACTCGCCGCCAAGGCCCCTGAGGCCGTCGTCGCCGAGCTGGCCGATGCCGTCCAGGCTTTCGCACTGCTGCGAAAACGTCACGACGACGTCGCGCGAACGTTGCATGAGATCGCCGCGCAGCTAACCGTTTTCGGCACCGAGGGCCGCCAGGGCAAGCTCGACGCTGCCGAGATCGAGCGCGAGCACGCCCGTGACGAGCACGACCGGGTCGGCCGCCGCGCCCGCGCGGTGCAGATGCTGCGAGAGGTCATGAGGCGCCACCGCGACACCACCCGGCTGCGCTATGTCGAGCCGTATCGCGCCGAACTGCAGCGGCTCGGCCGGCCGGTTTTCGGCGAGACCTTCGAGGTCGACGTCGACAGCGAGCTGTGCATCCAGACCCGCACACTCGACGGCCGCACTGTGCCCTACGAGTCGCTGTCGGGTGGGGCCAAGGAGCAACTCGGCATCCTGGCCCGGCTGGCCGGCGCGGCCCTGGTCGCCAAGGAGGATGCCGTCCCGATCCTGATCGACGACGCGCTCGGCTTCGCCGATCCCGAGCGGCTGGTCAAGATGGCCGCGGTGTTCGACACACTCGGGGAGCGCGGGCAGGTGATCGTATTGACCTGCACGCCGGCCCGCTACGACGGCGTCAAGGATGCGCAGCGAATCGAGTTGTGCGCCTGAGGGTCAATTCCGCGCGTCGACCCGAGCCGGAATCGGCCCCTTCGCGACGGTGGTGCAGGGCGATTCGAGCGGAAAGTCGTTGTCGACAGAGCGAACGCGCACCGACCGGACGATGGTGGCGAGCGCGAGCGTCGTCACCAGCATCGCGAAGTGTTCACCGATGCACGAACGTGGTCCGGCGGCGAACGGAATGAACTGCCACCGGTCGCGATTGGCGCAGTTCTCCGGGCTGAACCGATCGGGATCAAAATCCAGTGGGCGATCCCATAACGTCGGATCCCTGTGTAGCGCACCGATTCCGACGGCCACAATGCTGCCCGCTTCCACTCGATAGCCGTCTACCGCGATGTCGCTCAGCGGCACTCGGCCGACCCCAGCAGCCGGCGGGCACAGACGTAGCGACTCGTTGATTACCTGGGTGGTGTATCCGAGCCGGGGGACATCGTCGGGCGTCAATTCTCTATCGCCGATCTCGGCGACCTCGGCGGCCACCCGGTCCTGCATCTCGGGATGGTGCCCCAGCTGCCACAGGGCGTAGGTCAGCGTCGTCGCCGTGGTGTCGTGGCCGGACAGCATGAAGATCAGCAGTTCGCTGCAAATGTCCTTGTCGGACAGCGGCAGGCCGGTGTCGGGATCAGAGGCCGCCATCAACGCCCGAACCAGCGGCGCATCGCGGGTCGGGTCCGCGCGGCAGGACTGCAGGATCGCCATGGTGGCCCGTCGCATCGTCGCTACCGCGGCGCGAGCGCGACGGCGTGACGGCGTCGGCAGCCACCGCGGCGCCCGCACCGGCCGCAATGCACGATCGGTCGCGTAACGCGATGCCACGTGCATGTTCGCCGCGATCGCGCTGCCGAATTCGTTGACGTCAAGACCGAGAATCGAGCGACCGAGTGAGCGCATGCCGAGTCGGCGGCATTCGGTGTCGAGGTCGACGTCA
>NZ_JBYCLD010000370.1:0-4590 GCF_057473725.1 Mycobacterium sp. TH-M11
GGCGATCATGACCCCGAACGTACGAGCCAGACGACTCAGCGTGGCTAGGGCAGCACGGTGTGCATCAACATCACGTCGTACGCCGACCACAGCGACAGGTTGAAGTACAGGTCCCTGCCACTGGACCACGGGTGGATCATTGGCGCATAGATACCCCCCGGCATTTGGAACGACGACACCAGCGGCTGCTCGGGGCTCCACGGCCCCTCCGGCGCCGGCGCGGTGCGCGCCACGACGTCGTTGTTGCCACCGTTGGTATAGAGCACCAGATACTGCTTGAGGTAGTCGTTGTACTGCGCCGACAGCTCGCCGACCGGGCCCGGGAAGATCGGCGTCGCCGCGGCGGGATCGACTGGGACCCAGCCGCGCCCCTCACCGTTCCAGTACTGGTACTTACCGAGATCCGGCAACGCGTTCGGCGGTACCCGGGACAGGAACGCGGCGCCGCTACGGCCGGAGGGTGTTCCGAAGTTGTAGAGATAGCCGTCCTTGCCGTGCATGAACGCGCCCATCTGGAAATTCTCGTTGCCGGGGAAGAAGCGGGCACCGGGCACGGTGTCGGCGGCGGCCAGCCGGATGCTGCCGGGGTAAACGCCCCACGACTGACCGTTGTCCAACGAGCGGGCGATACCCGAATAATTCGTCGACCATTCGCCGTCGCGGCCCCAGTTCTTGATCGACATGAAGTTCATGTATTGGGTGCGCCCGAGTGAGATGGCAGAGGTCGGGATCATGCCGGTCTCGTGGCTGGCCTTGTGAATGCTGTTGAGCACCTGCTTGGACAGGCCGGGCACCCACACCGGCGAGCCGGAGTACGGATTGTTGGGCACACCGTCGGCGACGTGGATGCCGTGCGAGAGGTCATGGTCGTTGCTGCGGAACAGCACGTTGTACCGCCACTGCTGGCCGTGCACCGCGCAGTAGCCGAAGGTGTCTCCGAACGCCATCAGCACTTGTCGGTTAGCGGGATCACCATTGTCCCAGGGGATCCCGAGGTCGGTGCCGGAGATGCCGAAGCGCTGCAGGGTTTGGTTGGGACTGTTGGGCCCGGTGACAAAGTCGACCAGCGAGGTGGGGGCGCCGGCGATCCCGGCGGGCGGTGGCGCCGGCGGCACGGGAACCGCCTCTGGGACAGCCTGGTTGGCGTTGGGTGACAGCGGAGCGGCGGCTCCGGGAACCGGCGGCACGGGCGTCACCGCCGCCTGGAGTTGCGTCGGACGTTGCGGAATTGCTTTGAGCAGGCCCGAGATCAGTGGGCCGAGTTTGGGCAGCGGCGCGTTGTCGTTGGTACCGCGCGGACGGCGCCCGGTCGGCGGCGCAACCGGCCCGGGCGAGGGGATGGCCGGCATTCCGGCCGGCGGCGGGACGTTGGCCTCCGGAGCGCTACACGGGACCGCGAAGGCGGGCGGCGCATAGCCGATCGGCACGATGAGCCCGACGACAGTCACCAGCGCCACGGGTACCGAAGCAATTCGACGGATCGTCGGCATGTACCACCTCTCCACGGGGCGAACCGTCGCCGTTGCAACACGTTGACGTCCGCGGTTACCCATGTGACGATAGATGCGGATGTGGCCCCTGGGGCTTCCTGGCGTTCAATGGGTACGCATCTGTGACCGTGTCGCAACTCGACCGGGGACGACGAAAAGCGCCGCCAGACAGCCGAGTTCAGCGAGTTGAAAAGCGCTGCCCCGCCCCGCCCGACGAGGCGCCGTTGCCGAAATCCGGCTGCGCCGTGGTAAACCGGTCGGGGACCTTGACTTGCCGGCGGTGCCCGGTTCCAACCACCAGGAGCGGCTGGGTGTCGGCGTCCTGGGCCGGGCGTTGCTGCTGTGCGGTCCCGTTGCGGTCGGGAAATCCCACGTTGACCGCACGCTCGTTCGACAGCAGCGCCCGGACCAGAGAACGGGATCCGTGGGGCTGCAGCAGGGCACTGGCCGGGCGCGGGCGAACGGCCTGCGGCCACCAGAACCAACGTCCCAGCAGCGCGGCAATGGACGGCGTCATGAACGAGCGCACGACCAACGTGTCAAACATCAGGCCGAGACCGATGGTGCTACCGATCTGGCCGATAATCCGCAGCTCGCTGACCGCCATCGAAGCCATCGTGAAAGCGAACACCAGCCCGGCGGTGGTGACGACCTTTCCGGTTCCACCCATTGCGCGAATGATCGCAGTGTCGATGCCCGCACCGAGTTCCTCTTTGAAACGGGACACCAACAGCAGGTTGTAGTCAGAACCCACCGCCAACAGGATGATCACCGACATCGGAAGAACCATCCAATACAACTGTATGCCCAGAATGTACTGCCAAATCAGCACCGATATTCCAAATGATGCGCCCAGCGACAGCGCCACCGTACCGACAATAACCAGTGCGGCCACCAAGCTGCGGGTGATGATCAGCATAATGGCGAAAATCAGGCAGAGCGCGCCGATGCAGGCGATCAGAAGATCTATTTTGGAGCCGTCTCGCCAATCTTTGTAGGTCGACGCCGCGCCCGCGATGTAAATTTTCGCGTTGGCCAGCGGTGTGCCCTTGAGTGACTCCTCGGCCGCTGTTTTTATCCGTTCGACCCGTGAAATCGCCTGGGGCGTCGCGGGGTCACCGCGCTGCGACACGACGAATCGCGCGGCCTTCCCGTCCGGAGACAGGAAGGAACTCATCGCACGCTGGAAGTCGGCGTTCTTGAAAATCTCGGGAGGGAGATAGAAGGAATCGTCGTTTTTCGCGGCGTCGTAAGCCTGTCCCAAAGCCATGGCGTTCTGGCCGGCTTCGTCCATCTCTTTGAAGGTCCCGGCCATGGTGCTGTGCATCGTCAGGATCATCGTCCGAGTAGACCTCATGATGGCGATCATCGCCGGGAACTGGGCTATCAGCTCCGGCATCAGCTTGTCCATGTGGTCGAGGTCTTTGATCAGATCCTCCATTTTATCGGCCAATTGGCCGACACCGTCGAGAATGTCGAATATCGACCTCAGCGACCAGCAGACAGGTATGTCGTAGCAGTGTTTCTCCCAATAAAAATAGCTGCGGATAGGTCGCCAAGTATCCTCAAAATCCGAAACGTGGCCCAGTAATTCAGCAAGCACAATGCTGAGTTCTTTTGATTTGATAATCGTGTGATGCGTTGTGATCGTGAGGTCCTGCGCCAAGCTGTACATGCGCTCCATCAGGACGGTCGTTTTGGCCAAGTCGTCGGCCTGTTTGAGAAAGTCGTTGACGCGAGCCTTCATGTAGGTCATGCTCTGCACCTGGCTGGCATTTTGCATGCTGATCATGAACGGTATCGAGGTATGGTCGATCGGCGTGCCCTCGGGACGCGTTATACCTTGAACGCGGGAGATCCCGGGAACTTTGAAAACTCCCTTGGCCAATTTGTTCAGCACCAGGAAATCCGATGGATTACGCATATCATGGTCGGACTCGATCATGACAATCTCTGGCATCATCCGGGCTTGTGAGAAATGGCGATCAGCGGCCGCGAAACCCAAATTAGACGGAATATCTTGGGGAATGTAGAGGCGCGCGTTGTAGCTCGTTTTGTAGCCCGGCAGCGTCAACAGGCCCAGTAGTGCGATCGCGCAGGTGCACACCAGGATGGGCACGGGCCACCGGACGATTACCGTGCCGACCCGCCGCCACCCGAAAACCCCGATCTTGCGTCTGGGGTCGAAAATCCCGAAGCGGCCGGCAATGGCAATGACTGCGGGCACCAAGGTGAGGGCCACCGCAACCGCAACGATCAGGCCGACGGCGCAGGGGATGCCCATGGTCTGGAAGTAGGGCATCCGGGTGGCACCCAAGCAGAGGATCGCCCCCGCGATGGTCAACCCGGAGGCCAACACGACAGGAGCGACGCCCCGAAATGTGGTGTAGTAGGCCGATTCCGGGTCCTCGCCCGCTTGCCGTGCCTCCTGGTATCGGCCGAGAAAGAATATCCCGTAGTCAGTTCCGGCCGCCATCGCCAACGACATCAGCAGGTTCGTGGCAAACGTGGAGAGAACGAGAAGATTGTTGTGGCCGAGAAACGCGACAACCCCGCGGGCCATTTCGACTTCGATCCCGACCGTGAGCAACAACAGAATGGTCGTGACGATCGATCGATACACCACGAGCAGGATGACGAAAATCACCACACCGGTTACCGCGGTGATCTTGAGAATCGAATCGTTTCCGCTGCGCTGCATATCCGACACCAGCGGAGCCGCGCCGGTGAGATAGACATTGATTCCGGGAGGCGGCGACGTCCGCTGCACGATGTTGCGGACTGCCGCGACGGACTCGTCGCCCAAGGTCGTTCCCTGGTTGCCGGCCAGGTTCAGTTGCAGATAGACCGACGTACCGTCGGGGCTCTGCGCGCCAGACGCCGTCAGCCGGTCTCCCCAGTAATCCTGCACATGTTGCACATGCGTTGTGTCGTCGCGTAATTCACGGACCAGTCCGGCGTAGTAACTTCGCGCGTCCTCCCCGAGCGGTTGCTGCCCTTCGAGCACCACCATCGCAGAGCTGTCCGAATCGGATTCTTGGAAGTCTTTGCCCATCCGCATCATGGCCTGGACCGACGGAGCGTCCCTGGGACTCAGCGA
>NZ_JBYCLD010000371.1:0-5109 GCF_057473725.1 Mycobacterium sp. TH-M11
CGCGGGAGCGCACGCCCGGTGCGCTGAGAGGACGGCTCGGGGCCGTCGACCGTACGAACCTGATCGGGTAATGCCGACGTAGGGAGATGGAAATGACCGAGCTAGTAGTGGAACCCACCGTGACCACCGGCGCCATCGCCGGCAGCAGCAAGACCTACCGCAGCCCCGACGCCGTTCCCGATGCCCGGGTGCCGTTCCGTCGGGTGAATCTGTCCAACGGCGAACACCTCGACCTTTACGACACCTCGGGCCCCTACACCGACCCCGACGCGGTGATCGACGTGCATGCGGGTCTGCCGGCCCGTCCCGGTGTGGTCCGCGATCGCGGCACTCAGCTGCAGCGGGCCCGCGCCGGTGAGATCACCGCCGAGATGGCGTTCATCGCCGAGCGTGAGCAGATGCCGGCCGAACTGGTTCGCGACGAGGTCGCGCGCGGTCGTGCGGTGATCCCGGCCAACTACAACCACCCTGAGCTCGAGCCGATGATCATCGGCAAGGCGTTCGCGGTCAAGGTCAACGCCAACATCGGCAATTCTGCGGTGACGTCGTCGATCGCCGAAGAGGTGGACAAGATGGTGTGGGCGACCCGCTGGGGTGCCGACACCATCATGGATCTGTCCACCGGCAAGGACATCCACGCCACCCGCGAGTGGATTCTGCGCAACTCGCCGGTCCCGGTGGGCACCGTGCCGATCTATCAGGCGCTAGAGAAGGTCAACGGCGACCCGACCGAACTGACGTGGGAGCTGTACCGCGACACCGTGATCGAGCAATGCGAGCAAGGTGTCGACTACATGACCGTGCACGCTGGGGTCTTGCTGCGGTACGTGCCCTTGACCGCCAAGCGGGTGACGGGCATCGTGTCTCGCGGCGGGTCGATCATGGCCGCCTGGTGCCTGGCGCATCACCGGGAGTCGTTCCTGTACACCAACTTTGAAGAGCTCTGCGACATCCTGGCGCAATACGACGTCACTTTTTCACTTGGTGACGGTCTGCGGCCCGGATCGATCGCCGACGCCAACGACGCCGCCCAGTTCGCCGAGTTGCGGACGCTGGGCGAGCTGACCAAGATCGCCAAAGCCCATGGTGCACAGGTGATGATCGAGGGCCCGGGCCACGTTCCGATGCACAAGATCGTCGAGAACGTGCGGCTCGAAGAGGAGTTGTGCGAGGAGGCCCCGTTCTACACGCTGGGGCCGCTGACCACCGACATCGCGCCGGCCTACGACCACATCACCTCGGCGATCGGCGCGGCGATCATCGCGCAGGCCGGCACGGCGATGCTGTGCTACGTCACCCCCAAAGAACACCTCGGCCTGCCGGACCGCAAGGACGTCAAGGACGGTGTGATCGCCTACAAGATCGCCGCCCATGCCGGCGATCTCGCCAAGGGGCATCCGCATGCGCAGCAGCGCGATAATGCGTTGTCGCAGGCGCGTTTCGAGTTCCGCTGGCACGACCAGTTCGCGCTGTCGCTCGACCCTGATACCGCGCGCGAGTACCACGACGAGACGTTGCCGGCCGAGCCCGCCAAGACGGCGCACTTCTGCTCGATGTGCGGCCCGAAGTTCTGCTCGATGCGCATCACCCAAGACGTCCGGGACTACGCGGCCAAGCATGGACTGGAGACGGAGGAGGACATCGAGGCGGCGCTGGCTTCTGGCATGGCCGAAAAATCCGCCGAGTTCGCCGAGCACGGCAACCGGGTGTATCTGCCGCTCGCCCAGCAGTGATGCCGCGAACGCGGCAGCAATGTTGGCGCCGGGCGCAGCGGGTCACGCCTCATCTGACCCAGCGGTGAGTTACCTGCCGCTGGTGTCGCCGGGTGCGACGCCGCCGCGGGTGCTCACCATCGCCGGATCCGACTCCGGCGGCGGCGCCGGGATGCAGGCCGACATCCGCACCTGCACCCTGCTGGGCGTCCACACGCTGTGCGCGGTGACGGCGGTGACGGTACAGAACACGTTGGGCGTCAAGGACTTTCATCCGATTCCGGCCGACGTGGTCTCGGCACAGATCGCGGCCGTGAGCGACGACATCGGTATGCAGGCCGCCAAGACTGGGATGCTGGCGACGGCCGAGATCATCGCGGCCATCGCGCAGAGCTGGCGGGACCACGGCACAGGCGTGCCACTGGTCGTCGACCCGGTGTGCGCATCGATGCACGGCGACCCGCTGCTCGACGCCGGCGCGCTGAATTGCCTGAAAGCCGAACTGTTTCCACTGGCCACCTTGGTGACGCCCAACTTGCACGAGGTGCGGCTGCTGGTGGGCATCGACGTCGTCGACGCGACCACGCAAGCCGAGGCAGCCCGCGCGTTACACGCCCTCGGCCCGCAGTGGGCATTGGTCAAGGGCGGGCACCTGACTGGTTCGGCCAGCAGCACCGATTTGTTGTTCGACGGCAGCGACTTTCGCGAGTTCGAGGCACCGCGGGTGGATACCGGCCATGACCACGGCGCCGGTGACACCTTGGCGGCGGCGACCGCGTGCGCGTTGGCGCACGGCTACACGGTGCCCGACGCCGTCACATTCGGCAAAGGCTGGGTGACCGAATGTCTGCGTGCCGCTTACCCGCTCGGGCACGGCCACGGTCCGGTCTCTGCGATGTTCAGGTTGGCGCCGTGAGCCTCGAGCAGATTGCCGGCATCGCCCACGAACCGGATGGCGCGCCCACCGGCGTGGTGGTGCTGACCCACGGGGCGGGCGGCGATCGGGAATCGCCGCTGCTGCAACGACTCTGCGACGAGTGGGCCCGACGCGGCTGGCTCGCGGTGCGCTACGACCTGCCGTACCGGCGACGCCGGCCGAAGGGACCGCCGTCGGGTTCGTCGGCTGCGGATCGCGCCGGCATCGTCGAGGCCATCACAGTCTGCCGCCGCCTGGCCGACGGGCCACTGATCGCCGGGGGTCATTCCTACGGCGGCCGGATGACGTCGATGGTGATCGCCGCCAGGGAGGTGCACGTCGACGTGCTGACGCTGTTCTCCTATCCGCTGCATCCGCCGGGCAGTCGACGCCGCTCCTCCTCATCGCTTCGCTCTGCATCGTCGCCGGCGGGCAGTCGACGCCGCTCCTCCTCATCGCTTCGCTCTGCATCGTCGCCGGCGGGCAAGCCCGAACGCGCCCGCACCGAACACCTGCCCGACATCGCGGTGCCGACGGTGTTCACCCACGGCACGTCGGATCCATTCGGGACACTCGAGGAAGTGCAAGCCGCCGCCGCCCTGGTCGCCGCGCCGACCCAGGTCGTCGGGATCGCCGGCGCACGGCACGACCTCGGTTCAAAGACGCTCGACGTTCCCATGCTGGCCGCGTCAGCGGCGCTGCTCCTGCTCGGCCGCGACTAGCCGCGACTAGCCCGGCGCGCCGACTGTGCTGGGTTTGCGGGCGAATGCCGCCCGAAAGCGCTCACAACCTGCACGGTCGACGTACCGGTCGCCCGAGCCAGACCGGCCGGGGTTTACCGGTACCGGGGGTACTGAGTATATTGTCGTGCCATGACTTCGGAGCGTTTCGAGGCCCTCATCGTCGGGGCCGGCTTCGGCGGTATCGGTGCGGCCATCCAACTCAAGCGCATGGGTATCGACGACTTCGTCATTGTCGATCGCGAGGACGACCTCGGCGGAACCTGGCACGTCAACCACTACCCGGGCCTGGCCGTCGATGTACCCACCACCACATACTCGTACTTCTTCGAGCCGAACCCCGGTTGGTCGCGGCTGTTCACCCCGGGACCGGAGATCAAGCAGTACGCCGCGCGCGTGGCCGACAAGTACGACGTGCGCCGGCATATGCGGTTCAACACCGTCGTGGAGTCGGCCCGGTGGGACGAGGAGACCAGACACTGGCAGGTCGCACTCGCCGGCGGCGAGGCGCTCTCAGCGCGCTACCTGATCACCGCGACGGGCTTCCTGTCCCAGCCGAAGACCCCCGACATTGCCGGCATCGCCACGTTCGAAGGCAAGGTCATCCACACCACCGAGTGGGAGGACGACTTCGACCCCACCGGTCATCGGGTGGGGATCATCGGCACCGGCGCGACAGCGGTTCAGCTCATTCCGAAGCTCGCCGAGAAGGCCGCCGATCTGACTGTCTATCAGCGCACCCCGATCTGGGTCGCCCCGAAGGTCGACCTGCGGTTCTCCGACGGCGCCAAACGACTCTTCGCCCGACTGCCCTGGACCCAGCGGGCAATCCGTGCGATCACCGACACCATTTACGAGATGATGATCACCGTCGGCCTGGTGCGTTACCGTGTTCCGCTATTCAAGCGGCTCAACATCTCTGCGATGGATCTGTGCAAGATCAACCAGTTCATCGCGATTCGCGACAAGGAGCTGCGCCGCAAGCTCACCCCCGACTACGACCTCGGATGCAAGCGCCCGACGTTCTCCAACACCTACTTTCGCAGCTTCACCAAGCCGCATGTCCACCTGCAGGCCGATGGCATCGAACGGATCGAGGCCGACGGGGTGGTGAACGCCGACGGTTCGAAGACGCACATCGACACGCTGGTGTTGGCCACCGGATTCGACTTGTGGGAGGCCAATTTCCCGGCGATCGAAGTGATCGGACGCGACGGGCGCAACCTCGGAAAGTGGTGGCGCGACACCCGTTTTCAGGCATATCAAGGCGTGTCGATGCCCTACTTCCCGAACTACCTGAGCCTGGCCAGCCCGTTCGCCTTCCTCGGCCTGAACTTCTTCAACACCATGGAATACCAGATGCGGTTGATGGACCGGCTTTTCGGCGAGCTCAAACGCCAGGGCGCCGACACCTTCGAGGTGACCGAAGAAGCCAACGCGCGCTACCTAGACCGGATGACCGACTTGCTGGGCGACTCGCTGTGGATTCTGGGCAACTGCGCAAGTTCGCGGTCCTACTATTTCAATCCCAGCGGAGAACCCTCGCTGCTGCGGCCGATGTCCACGTCGACAGCGATCGACGAGGCGTCGAATTTTCCGCTTAGCGACTACGCGATCAGCTGAGGAAAGGCATGTCTCGCAAAGGTAACCGTATCGCCCGCTTCTCCGGTCTGGCTCTGGCCGGCGCCGGTTTCGCCCACTTCACCAGCCCGGGGATGTTCGAGCCGATCACCAAGTCGGC
>NZ_JBYCLD010000372.1:0-2160 GCF_057473725.1 Mycobacterium sp. TH-M11
GGCGCGGTGTTCGTCGACGTGATGAGCGACCTCTCGGATCCCGATGACCCGTCCGTGGTGGTGCCGCCGGAGCCGTTCGAGGAACTGATGGGTCGCCTCGGGATCGGCGACCAGACCACGGTGGTGGTCTACGACAGCCAAGGAGGCACCTGGGCCGCCCGGCTGTGGTGGGCTCTGCGCTACTACGGCCACGACGCCGTCATGCTGCTCGACGGCGGTTTCACCTGCTGGCAGGCGGAAGGATTGCCGCTCGACAGCGAGGTTCCCGACCCGCCGCCGGCGACGTTCACCGCCCGGGTGCAACCCGGGCTCCGGGTCGACTCCGATCAAGTAGCCCACGCCATCGGCCGTGACGACGTCTGTATCGTCGACGCGCTTCCGGAAATCTTCTACACCGGTGCCGCCCGCCTGTACCCGACCCACCGGGCCGGTCATATACCGACCGCCCACAACGTGCCGGCGCCGTCCCACGTGGACCCGGCCACCCATCGCTTGCGCTCCGCCACCGAGCTGGCCCGGCTGTGGGAGCCGGTCGGGCTAGCGCCGTCTCGCCGTGTCATCACCTACTGCGGCGGTGGGGTGTTCGGGGCCTTCGCCCTCTTCGCCCTCCATGTCATGGGGCACGAGAACGTCGCGCTCTACGACGCCTCATGGATGGAGTGGGGCGCCGATCCCACCCGGCCGGTGGAGACCGGACCGCGAGCTGCGGCACATGACCGACATCGACCGATGAACTCAAGGAGGCAGTGATGGCGCGAATCAACCTCATCGACCCCGACCAGGCTCAGGGACGGACTCGTGAGGTCTTTGAGCGGGTGAAGGCGTATTACAAGATGGTGCCCGGCCTGCAGCGGGGACTGAACTACCTGCCCGAGACCACCGATGCGTTGTGGACCCTGAGCCTAAACACGGCAATGGAGGGAAGCATCCGTGAAGAGCTCAAGCGGGTGTTCTTCGCGGTGACTGCCTATGAGGTCGAATGTGAATACTGCACCGCGGCCCACATGATCGCCCTGATGGGCAAGAAGTGGAGCCGCCAGGAGTGCGTGGACCTCATCGAGGGCAAACCATCTCCCCGTCTTACCGCCAAGGAGAACGCCGCGGTGGACTTCGCCCGGGTGGTCGCTCGCCGCCCGGCCGGCGTGACCGACGACATGACCGACAACTTACGAGCATTCGGATGGACCGATGCCGAGATCGTGGAGATCGTGGCCTCGGTCGCGCTGATGCGCTATACAACCACAGTGGCCAGCGCCCTCGACGTACCGCTCGAAGAGGCGATGGAAGGCGTCGGGGTGAGCTGCGGGGTGCCACTCGATCGGCTCGAAAGTTGATCAAGCCAGGATCGGCTCCGCTACTTTTGAACTCCGGATACGACGATCACGGCGGTCCGGTCCACCAGGCGTCGTTGAGTTTTCGGTCGTTGAACCAGCGCGGTGGGCGCCGCAGGGAGCACGGCCTCATGCACTCGGGTCGATCTCGACTCTTTCCGTGCCGCGGCCGGCGGCGTAGCGCCGCTACGCGTGCGTCCGAGTCAGCAGCTGGTCGACCGGCCAGGTGTTGATGATCCGGCCGACCGGAACACCGGCGTCCAGCGCGCGCTGCGCGCCGTAGCCGAGGAAATCAAGTTGACCCGGCGCATGCGCGTCGGTGTCGATGCTGAAGTCGCAGCCGATTTCCAGCGCCAGTTTGATTAGCCGGGTGGGCGGGTCGCGGCGCTCGGGCCGGGAATTGATCTCGACGGCGGTGCCGTGCTCGAGACACGCGGTGAACACCGCCTCGGCGTCGAACGTCGACTCCTTGCGGATCCCGCGGTTGCCGGTAACCAGCCGTCCGGTGCAGTGGCCGAGGACGTCGGCGTGGGGATTGCTGACCGCGCGGACCATCCGGCGGGTCATCGCCGCGGCGTCCATCGACAACTTGGAATGCACGCTTGCCACCACGATGTCGAGCCGCTGCAACAGCCCCGGCTCCTGGTCGAGTCCGCCGTCATCGAGAATGTCCACCTCGATGCCGGTCAGAATTCGCATGGGAGCGAACCGATCTCGTAACCCGTCGATGACCTCAAGCTGCTTGCGTAAACGCTCAGCTGACAACCCGTTGGCGATCGTCAGTCGCGGCGAATGGTCGGTCAGCGCGCAGTACTCGTGGCCCAGCGCC
>NZ_JBYCLD010000373.1:0-5920 GCF_057473725.1 Mycobacterium sp. TH-M11
AGCAGCTGGCCACCCACCGCGACCTGGCGGCTCAACACGGTGAACTCCGAATCCTCCCGCGCGACAGCGGCATCGGCGCGCACGGCCTGTTCGAGCAACACGGCCATCGCCTCGGGTTCCTGACGGCCGATCACCGCGACGGTGTCCGGCGCGCCGGCTCGATCTACCGGCGCCCGGTGGATGATGCCGGCCTTCTCCCCGGCGATGCCGGCAATGTCGGCACCGAGATATTCCACGTGGTCCAGGCTGATCGGGGTGATCACCGCGATCGGCGCATCGATCACGTTGGTGGCGTCCCAGCGCCCACCCAGACCCACCTCGATTACCGCCACCTCGATCGGGGCGTCGGCGAACGCCGCGAACGCCATCGCGGTGAGCACCTCGAACTTGCTCAGTCGCGGGCCAGCCTCCCCGAAAACACCAGCCTGTGACTGCTCGTCGATCATCTGCACGAACGGCTCGAGCTCGGTGTAGGTCGACACGTATGTCGCTGGGCTGACCGGCTTTCCGTCGATCGCGATGCGTTCGACCGCCGACTGCAGATGCGGGCTGGTGGCGCGCCCGGTCCGCCGCTGCAGCGCGGTCAGCAGCGCGTCGACCATCCGCGCGACCGATGTCTTTCCGTTGGTCCCGGTGATGTGGATGGACGGGTAGCTACGTTGTGGCGACCCGAGTAGATCCATCAGCGCTGAGATGCGGTCCAGGCTGGGCTCGATCTTGGTTTCGGGCCAGCGCTGATCGAGCAGATGCTCGACCTGCAGCAGCGCGGCAATCTCGTCCGGCGTGGGCGCGGCCTCGGCGGGCACAGCGTCGTCGTCGTCGGGCTCCAGCGTCACGTGAGCCCGGCCAACCTGGCGGTGATCCGCTCGGCCTCTTCGCGAGCCACCCGCTGCCGCTCGCGCTGCTTCTCGATCTCCGCTTCCGGGGCCTTGGCCATGAAGGCGGCGTTACCCAATTTCTTTGTGGTCGAGTCTAATTCCTTCTGCGCGGCGGCCAAGCCCTTCTCCAGCCGGCGACGCTCGGCGGCGACGTCGATGGTGCCCGACGTGTCGAGTTCGACCACGACGATGCCACCCTTGAGCCCGACCTCGAGTGACGCCGAGGGGCTGAAGTCGGTCGTGGGCTCGGTCAGCCAGGCCAGCGCCGCGACGGCACGGAGCTGGGTGGTCAGGTCGGCGTTGTCGGCGCCGGTCAGCCGCGCAGGCACCTTCTGCCGGTCGGCCAGGCCCTGGTCGCTGCGGAACCGGCGGATCTCGGTGACCAGCTTCTGCATATCCGTGATCCGTTGCGCGGCAACGCCATCCAGCGCAAAACCGGACGGCTGCGGCCATTCGGCGATGACGATCGACTCGCCGCCGGTCAGGTTCTTCCACAGCGTCTCGGTGACGAACGGTATGACCGGGTGCAGGAGTTTGAGCAAAGCGTCGAGTACTGCCGCGAGCACCGCCGTGGTGGCCGAATCGCCGGGGTCGGACAACTGCACCTTGGCCAGTTCGAGATACCAGTCGCAGAACTCGTCCCAGGCGAAGTGGTAGAGCGACTCACAGGCACGGCTGAACTCGTATTCCTCGAACGCCGAATCCACCTCGGCCCGAACCTCTTCCAGTCGGCCGAGAATCCAGCGATCGGCGTCGGTGAGGTCGGCCAGGTCCGGTAGCGGCGCCGGCGCTGCGCCGTTCATCAGCGCGAAGCGGGTGGCGTTGAACAGCTTGGTGGCGAAGTTGCGCGAGGCGCGCACGGCATCCTCACCGACGGCCAGGTCGCCGCCGGGGTTCGCGCCGCGGGCGAGGGTGAATCGCAGCGCGTCGGCCCCGAACTTCTCCAGCCAGTCCAGCGGGTCGACCACATTGCCTTTGGATTTACTCATCTTGCGGCCGGACTCGTCGCGGATCAGGCCGTGCAGGAAAACATCGCTGAACGGCACCTGCGGGCCCCGCGTTCCGTCGAGCGTGATGACGTCGTCGCCGCCCACGAAGGTGCCGAACATCACCATGCGCGCCACCCAGAAGAACAGGATGTCGTAGCCGGTCACCAGAACGCTTGTCGGGTAGAACTTTTCGATTTCACGGGTTCGCTCCGGCCACCCCAAGGTGGAAAACGGCCACAGCGCCGAGGAAAACCAGGTGTCGAGCACGTCGGGGTCTTGCTCCCAGCCCTGCGGCGGCGTCTCGTCCGGTCCGACGCAGACCTGCTGCCCGTCCGGCCCGTGCCAGACCGGGATCCGGTGGCCCCACCACAGCTGGCGCGAGATGCACCAATCATGCATGTCGTCGACCCAGCCGAACCAGCGCGGCTCGAGGCTTTTCGGGTGAATCGCTATGTCGCCGTTGCGAACTGCATCGCCGGCGGCCTTGGCAAGCGGCTCGACTTTGACCCACCACTGCAGCGACAGCCGTGGCTCGATCGGCTCACCGCTGCGTTCGGAGTGCCCGACGCTGTGCAGGTACGGCCGCTTCTCGGCGACGATACGCCCTTCGGCGGCCAGCGCCTCGCGGATCTTCACCCGCGCATCGAAGCGGTCCTGACCGTCGAATTCCGTTCCGGTGTCTGCGATCCGGCCCTTGGTGTCCAGCATGGTGGGCATCGGCAACTTGTGCCGCAGACCGATCTCGAAGTCATTGGGATCGTGGGCGGGCGTGACCTTGACTGCGCCGGTGCCGAATTCGGGGTCGACGTGCCCGTCGGCGACGATCACGATGTCACGATCGAGGAACGGGTGCGGCAGTGTCTGGCCGACCAGATGTTTGTAGCGGTCGTCATCGGGATGCACGGCGATCGCGGTGTCGCCCAGCATCGTCTCCAGCCGGGTGGTGGCGACCACGATGTGCGGCTCGTCGTCGTCCATCGAGCCGTACCGGAACGAGACCAGCTCGCCCTCGACGTCTTCGTAGTTGACTTCGATGTCGGAAATGGCTGTCTCGAGCACCGGTGACCAGTTGACCAGCCGCTCGGCCCGGTAGATCAGGCCGGCGTCGTAGAGCTGCTTGAAAATCGTGCGGACCGCCCGCGAGAGTCCGTCGTCCATCGTGAAGCGGTCCCGGCTCCAGTCGACTCCGTCACCGAGGCGCCGCATCTGGCCGCTGATCGCGCCGCCCGACTCCCGCTTCCAGTCCCACACCTTCTCGACGAAGAGTTCCCGGCCCACGTCCTCTTTGGTCGTGCCGTCGAGGGCAAGCTGCTTTTCCACCACGCTCTGAGTCGCGATGCCGGCGTGGTCCATGCCCGGCTGCCAGAGCACCTCGTAGCCCTGCATCCGTTTGCGGCGGGTCAGGGCATCCATCATCGTGTGTTCTAGCGCGTGGCCCATGTGCAGGCTGCCCGTGACATTGGGCGGCGGCAGCACGATGGAGTATGCCGGCCTGCCGCTGTTGGGATCCGCGGTGAAATAACCGGCATCCACCCAACGCTGATAGATCACACTTTCGACCGCGCCCGGGTCCCACGCCTTGGGCAGGTCTTCTGGGCTTGTGGTCACGCGTCAATTCTAGAAAGCACCGACGCGCGCGACGAACACCGCCCATGGCGGGCGTCCCGGCGGGGGCGGCCTACTTCTTGCCGAACAGGCCGCCGAGGATGTCGCCGGCCTTGGCACCCAGCGCATTGCCCAACACGGTGCCCAGCGATTTGTTGCCGCCGGCCATCCCGCCGAGGATGCTGCCGAGCACGTCGTTGAGCGCGCCACCGGAAGAGGCGGCTTCGGTGGCCGGTGCGCCCTTTTGGCCCAGCTGCTTGCCGACGTAGGCGAGAACGATCGGCGCCAGGATCGGCAGCAACTGCTTGAGCAGGTCGCTGTTGCCCCCGCCGCCGCCGGCCAGCGCGCTGGCAACCTGGGTGGCGTCGTTGCCGCCGAAAATCTTCGCGATGGCTTGCTGACCGTCGGCCTCGTTGACCTGCGCGAGGCTCACACCGCCGTCGAGCAGACCGCTGGCGGCGTGATCGCCGGCCGCGGACTCGATGCCGCTGGCGTGCTCGGGGTCTTGCGCGTTCTCGTGCAGCCCGCCGACCAGCACCGGTACCAGCAGTTGCACTGCCTTGGCGACTTCACCTTCGTCGACGCCGATCTTGCTGGCGATGTCACTTGTGGGAATCTGAGACAGAAGATCTTCAAGGCCAGACATGGACCAGTCCACCTAACGTCGCTGGGATGGTGTGCTTTTCCAGATGACACTAAACCCAGCTGATCTTGTCCGACAGAGGTTCTTGCGCCAGAGCGCATCGATACCTCAGCGATGCATCAAACGCGCGGTCTCCAGCGAGACGCTCGCGGCCGGGAATCGCGCCAGTAGCGCGTCCCCCATCGCCGCTGCCGGGGTCAGCACGCCATGGAGGTCGGAGAGCGCTTCACGATCCATCGCCAGTGCCAGACCGCTCTCACCCAACAGCACAGCGGTGGCCTTGTAACCGGGGTCACCCCGTTGCGCCATGGTGGCGACATAGCGTGCGCCCGAAGTGGTGGTCGTGTACGTCTCGACCTTGTAGAAACCGCGCTCGCGGACGGCTGCACTGGGCCCGGTGCCCGGTTTGGGCAGCACTCGATCCACCAGTTTGCGCGGCAACAGCCGGAAGTAACGGCTGCCCAGCGCCGACATCGTGTTGCCGATACCGGTGATCACAGCCGAGGCCACCGGCGCCCCGACGGATGACCCCACGCTCATGTGCTCGCTGTAGCGAAACCGCCTGCCATATGCATAGTTCTGTAAAGCGTTGCTACGACGGACGATTCGCGTGTTCGGCGCAGCCATCATGAACCCGGCCGTGTAGATTCCGGTCAACTCGGGCGCGATCTGAGCGCCGCGACGACGCCGCAGATCGGGCTGTGGTCCGAGTTCGGGTTCAGCGCCGCGATCGGGGCTCAGCGTGTAAGGATCGGCGAATTCGCGACGAACGTCGGCGTCGCCGGACACCGTGTCGAACACCTCGAGCATCGACGCCAGCGTCCCACCGGACAAACCGCCCGAGAACGAGCGGACCACGAAATCGGTGTCGACGAGTTCGCCGCTGCCGTCTTCCCGAGCCCGGCGATACAGCGCATAAACGGTGAGATCTGAAGGGATCGAATCGAATCCGCACGCGTGCACGATGCGCGCGCCGGTGTCCTGAGCCTGTTTGTGATAGAGGTCGATGCTCTCGCGGATGAACGGCGGCTCCCCTGTCAAGTCCGCGTAGTCGGTTCCGGCGGCCGCGCAGGCCGCCACCAGCGGCAGACCGTATTTGCTGTAGGGCCCGACCGTGGTGACCACGACCTGGGTCCGGGCCGCCATCGCGTCCAGGGTCTTCGGCGACGCCGCGTCAGCGGTCAGCAGCTGCCACGATTGCGCCGACTCCCCCAGCGTGTCGCGGATCGCCTGCAGGCGGTCGGTGGAGCGGCCGGCCAGCGCGATCCGCGCACTGCCGCCGGCCCTCGCCAGGTATTCGGCTGTCAACTTACCGACGAAGCCAGTTGCCCCGTACAGGACGATGTCGTATTCGCGCGTTGCAGTCACAGCCGTGACGCTACTCCGAGCGCCTCCGGCCATTCGGCGCTCTCCCGCAGCACATGCTCGGCGAGGAACGCGAGCACCACCTCGTACCAGATCTTCGCGTGTTGTGGCGCCCGCACCCAGTGATCCTCGGACGGGAAGTACAGGAACCGATGTGGGCTGCTGCCGTCGTTTCCGGCCGGCAGCCCAGATGCGGCGAGCAACTCGTACCAGAGGCGCAGACTTTCGCCGATCGGCACGCGATAGTCCTTGTCCCCGTGGATCACCAGCATCGGCGTGCTGATGCGTTGGACAAAATGGTGCGGCGAGTGGTCAGCGGTCATCGCCGGTGTCATTTCGCGGCGCCAGTAGTCGGCGGTGTCGGTGGTCGGCGCGAACTGGTCGAGCGCCCACAGGCCGGCGTGGGTGACGATCGCAGCAAAACGGTTGGTATGTCCCCC
>NZ_JBYCLD010000374.1:0-13302 GCF_057473725.1 Mycobacterium sp. TH-M11
ACCTTGCGCCGGTCGCTGGCGCTGCCGCCGTAGACCTCGACGTCGTCGATCGACGCGCTGGCGCCGACCGGCAGGCGAATCTCGACGGAACCGAATCGCATGTCGAGTTCGATGACGACCACCGGTCCGGCGAATCTGGCCTTGACCAGGTCCAGTTCCACCGAGCCCAGGCGGCGCACCAGCGCCAGCCGGGTGGGCACCGTCCATTCACCGTGTCGCTTGAGCGATCCGGCCCAGCCCCGCAACTCGACGCGGTCGGCGGCGGAGGTGACAATCGAGCCAGGCCCGGGCAGGTCGCCCACCAACCTGTCCAGTTCGTTGCGGGTGCGGGCATACGACACGTGCGTGGACCGCTCTTCGAACTCGGTGATGTCGATCAATCCGAGGGCGACCGCGTTGTGCAGGCGCCGCAGCGTGCCGTTGCGATCGGCATCGGAGACGCGCAGTTCGGACAGTTCGTCTGGACGTGTCATGGCCTACTCAATCTACCGCCGCCGGTCGCCGACCAGGAGCGTCGCACGGCCATCACGCCCAGCCGTCGAGTTGATGCCAAAAGTATGCAATCAAGTTTCATACGAACCAGTAAGCGAGAACCTCTGGCATCACGACGCGCCACTTTAATGGCTAATGTATTTGATCATTGTTTACGCATACGTTGTTATTAGTTTCGGCATCAAAATCACTGTTGGCGCTTCTCAGAAAGAACGTCCTGATTACCGGATTTTATATCCAGAATACCGAACATTTCCTCGGATTGCTGAGAGCGGAGATCGCATTTACGAACGCCGCCGCCAACAGCCAAGCCTGCGGCACACCTCGCTGAGCTGGCCTTTTCCGGTCACGACGCTCCTTCGGCAACTAGTCGACGCGCCGCCGAATTCAGATAGCTAACCCGCGGGAACGCCCTCGAACTGCCAGTAAGCGGAGGCTTAACGCGGCGACAGGTGCGCCTGAGCTTTTCATGGGAGGTTTGCTTAACAAAAGCAACGCTTTGTTATAGGATCGTGTCCGTCGGACGGCTCGTCCGCCATGAGGGGGAAAGTGAGACTCATGTGCGAGCCAACGGCTGCGGGGAGGCAACCCCACAATCCACCAGAAGACACACCTAGATAGGAGACTCGCACATGAGTCAGAAATATGTTACCGCCATCGGCGCAGCGCTAGGGGGCGCAGCAGTGGCCGCGTTCGTGGGCATGGGCACCGCAAATGCCGACACGCCCGTCGTCGACTCGTACGCCGACGGCAGCGCCGTGGCCAGCGCCGGGGACACGTTCAAGCCTAACGATGCGTACGACATGCTGTTCGGCTCCCAAGGCACTCAGGGCATCGACAATGCCGCTCTGGACCTGTCGGATGCGCAATCTAACCTGACCGGTTACGAGTCGTTCACCACCGACGTCGTCACGTTCGAGCAGACCGCGGGTGACCACGGGCTGGAGAACCTGGTCAACGCGATCGACCCCAGCGCGTTCTACGAGCAGACGACAGCCGGAGTCACCGGCACTATCACCGACGGCGCCGGCGCGTACCTGGTTCCGGACACCGCCCTGGGCTACCTGGCCACCGGCCTGGACTACGGCCTGCTCACCCCGACGGGTCTGGACTACGTGCTGACCCCGCTGATCGACCTGCTGACGGGCGCGCCGTTCGCCTGATCCGGCTGCTTGATCCACCTCGTTGAGGTGGCGGTCTGAACCGGTGGGGATGGGGGTATTCCCCACCGGTTCAGGCACCAGATCGCCTTCGTCGAGCCGCGGTGGTCACGCTTGTTCGGCGAGCAAACCCTGTCGCCCGGTCGCCCCTCGCGGCCGGGCGACGGCTTTGTCTGAAGCATGAACGCGTTCGTACTGCCAACCACCGCCGGCGACGAATCACGACGCGGCAAGACCGTGGCCTCAGTGCGCGCGATCTGCTTCACCTGGCCTGCTGCCAGCGCCGCGGTGTCACCCGAATCAAGACGTTCGACCAGACGCTGGAAAGCGCGTTCAGCTCCTAAGCCAAATAGCCTGGCGGCATCGAGTCGAAGAAGAACTTGGTCATCCGCACCGCGTACTCCGAACTGCCTCCCCCGACGATCAACGACGCGAAGGCCAGATCGCCGCGGTAACCCGCGAACCAGGCATGCGAACCACCGGGAAATTCGGCCTCACCGGTCTTTGCGTACACCTCGCCACAGCCGGCGATCTCCTTGCCGGTGCCGTTGGTCACCACCAGCCGCATCATCGGCCGGAGCCCTTCGATCATCTTCTCGGTGATCGGCGAGCTGTCGCCGGTGACAGTCGTCGGCCGCCCCTCGATCAGCCTGGGTACCGGCGTCTTTCCGGCAGCCACCGTTGCCGCGACCATCGCCATGCCGAACGGCGACGCCAGCACCTTGCCCTGGCCGAACCCGTCTTCGGTGCGCTCGGCCAAGTCGACTGTCGGCGGCACCGATCCGGTGACCGTGTTGATGCCGTCGATCTGATAGTCCAGCCCCATGCCGTATTGGTTGGCGGCCTGCGTCAGACCGCGCGGCGGCATCTGGCTGGCCAATTCGGCGAAGGTGGTGTTGCACGAACTGGCGAATGCGCGCGACATCGGGACCACACCCAGATCGAATCCGCCGTAGTTGGGAACAACACGCTGCCCGATATCCACGTGTCCAGGGCAGCCCAAAAGCGTATTGGGACTTGCCATGTCACGCTCGAGCGCCGCGCCCGCGGTGACCATCTTGAACGTCGATCCGGGCGGGTAGAGGCCAGTGGTGGCGAGCGGACCGATCGCGTCGGCCGCGGCATTCTGGGCGACCGCAAGGATTTCCCCCGTCGAGGGCTTGATCACCACGATCATCGCCTGCCGACCCTGGTTGTCCACCGCGTGCTGGGCGGCGTTCTGCACGACCCGGTCCAGGCTGATCGACACCGACGGCGCCGGTGCCGGCGGAACCTCCTGCAGCACAGCCAGATCGACATTGTTCTGGTTGATGCTGACCACCCGCCAGCCGGCCTGGCCGTCGAGTTGCTCGATCACCGACTTCTTCACCTGGTTGATCAGCGCGGGGGCGAAGTGGTAGTCGGTCGGCAGCAACTCGGCCTGCGGCGTGATCACCACTCCCGGCAGGGTCCCGATGGCCGAAGCGACGCGGTTGTTGTCGTCGGTGCGCAACGTGATCAGATCGACCGGCTTGCCGGTGCCGCTGGCCTGCTCGGCCAGGCGCTGAGGATCGTTGATCGTGTCGTCGAAGGGGTGCAGCGCGTCGACCACCGAGCGGGCGGAGCTGATCAGGAACGCGCCGGCTTTGGACGCATCCAGCGTGTAGTGGTAGAGGTAGCCGGGCGCCAACACGTCGGTGCCGCCGACTTCGTTGACCGAGGCTCGCTTCGGCGGATCGGCCCGCAAGGCCAGCGTCTGATGCTCACCGAGGCGCGGATGCAAGTCGGTGCTGCTCCAGCGGACCTGCCAACGGCCTTCATAGCGAGCCATTTTCAGCTTTCCGTCATACGTCCACATCCTGCCCTTGGGCAGATGCCAGGTATAGCGGTAGCTGACCGAGCCGGTGTCCTCGCTGTACTTCGAACCGGTGACCTGAGCGTCCAGATGGCTGGCCTGCAGCCCCGACCACGCCGCATTGAGCGCTTCGCGCGCATCGCGGGGATCGTCACTGAGATCCGCGGCCGCCCCGGTGTCGCCGTTGGCCAACGCGGCGAAGAATTTCTGCGCCGCAGGCGCGGGTCCTTCCTGTTTCGGGGTGCAGGCCGAAACCGCGGTCGTCGAGACCAGCGCCACCACAGCGGCTGTGGCAGCTGATGCCAGTGTGATTTTTGTTGCCATTGTGGCTGATGTTAGAACCAGGATCGCTCGACCGGTGGCGACACACCGAGACGGAATCGTTACGCACGCGGCCACCGGAACATTTGGCGCCGAGATCGACGTTTCGCAGCACAACTGCGAACTGAGACGTCTTTCGGCCAGGAAACGGTGTAGCGTAAAGGGTGCTGGTATTCCCAGCCCACCCGGAATGGCTCAGCTTCTTACGCTGATCTGCCTGAGCACCGCTCACGCCGGACACATCGTTTCACCGTTCAACGGGGATAGTTTTGAATGCTCCATCATTAGATCAGCCGTTAATCGCACCCTTTGGGATACAGCACTTTTCGTACATCCCCAACTTTGGCATCCTCGGCACCTACCCGCCGACACCATGCGGCCTGGCGACCTTCAGCGCGGCCCTGGCAGCCGGGCTGGCAGCCAAAGGCGCCGACATCAATGTCGTGCGCATCGCCGACGGTGATGTCTCTGCGGCGCCCCACATCGCCGGCGAGCTCGTCAACGGCTCGGCTTCGTCCGTCGCGGCAACCTGCGAACTCCTCAACCGCAGCGATGTCGCCGTCATTCAGCACGAATACGGCATCTACGGCGGTCCCGACGGCGACGAAGTCGTCCAGATCATGGCCGGATTGCGCGTCCCGTCGATCGTCATCGTTCACACGGTGCTCAAAGATCCGACACCGCACCAACGTTCGGTGCTCGAATCGATGATGGCATTGGCCGATCAGGTGGTTGTGATGTCGGAGGTGGCCCACCAACGCCTGTGCGAAGGATTCGCCGTCGAGCGCCACAAGGTAGCCACCATCCCGCACGGCGCGGCACTGCCCAGCGCCACCGGCGTGCAGCGTCCCGACCGGCCGACCATGTTGACCTGGGGCCTGCTGGGACCGGGCAAGGGCATCGAGCGCGTCATCGACGCCATGGCTTCGCTGAAGCACCTGCCCAACCCGCCGCGGTACGTCATCGCCGGCCGCACCCACCCCAAAGTCGTCGCCGCGCAGGGGGAAAGGTATCGCGAAGCTCTGGTGGCGCGGGCGGACCGCCTCGGCGTCGCCGATTCGGTGTCCTTCGACGCGGTGTACCGCACCCCCAAAGAGCTCACCGCGCTCATCCAGACGGCCACCGTCGTCGTCCTGCCCTACGATTCGAAGGACCAGGTCACCTCCGGCGTGCTGGCCGATTCACTTGCAAGCGGCCGACCTATCGTCGCCACCGCTTTCCCCCACGCGGTCGAACTCCTCGGCAGCGGCGCGGGCTACGTCGTCCCTCACGACGATCCGGACGCGCTGGTCGCAGCGTTGCGCCGGCTGTTGACCGACCCGCACGTCGCCGACTCCATGGCCGCCGAAGCCCGCGGCCTGGCCCCGACGATCGCCTGGCCCGTCGTCGCCAACGCCTACGTCGGCATTGCGCAACAGCTGCTGTCCACTCAATCGGCACTGAGGTGACCGCCGCCGCCGCGCCGAGCCCGGTGTTCGCGCACCTGCTGCGAATGACAGACCACCGCGCCACCTTCGAGCACGCCTGTATGACCGAGCCCCGCCGTGAGCACGGGTACTGCACCGACGACATGGCCAGGGTGCTCGTCGTCACCACTCGCGAGGCCGACCCGCCGGGCGCCGTGAAAGGCCTCGCCGGCAAGGCCCTGCAGTTCTTGAACGACGCGCAGACCTACGACGGCCTGTGCCGCAACCGGATGAACCGCGCCGGAGTGTGGACCGACCAGCCCACCACGGACGACCACTGGGGACGCTGCATCTGGGGGCTCGGCACCGCCGCCGCGCACAGCGGCGTCAGCGTCGTGCGCCGACTGGCCGTGATCCAGTTCGAGCGCGCCGCCAAGGCCCGCTCGCCGTGGCCGCGGGCGATGGCGTTCGCCGCCGTCGGCGCCGCCGAACTGCTCAGCTTCGAGCCTGGCAATTCCGCGGCCCTGCGACTGCTCGCCGACTACGCGGCCAACGTCGCGCGACCCGAGACCAACTCCGACTGGCCGTGGCCCGAGCCACGGCTCACCTACGCGAATGCGATTCTCCCCGAGGCGATGATCGCTGCCGGCGTCGCGCTGAGCGACCCGGACTTAAAACAGCGTGGCCTGGACCTGCTGGAGTGGCTGCTCGACTGCGAGACGATTGACGGCCACCTGTCGCCCACCCGCGTGGGCGGGCGGGGGCCGCAGGACAGCCGGCCCGCCTTCGACCAGCAGCCGATCGAGGTGTCCACCCTTGCCGACGCCTGCGCACGCGCCGCGGCCGCCGATCCGCGGACCCTTTGGCCGGAGGGGATCCGGGCGTCCGTCGGCTGGTTCCAGGGCGCCAACGACTCGGGGTTGCTCATGTGGGACACACAGACCGGTGGTGGTTTCGACGGGTTGCTCGCCGACGGCGTCAACCTCAATCAGGGCGCCGAATCGACCCTTGCGGTGATCTCCACCTTGCAGCACGCGCAGCGTTTTTCGCTGGTCCCAGAATGACTTTGACGAGCAGTGGGCTGGTCACCCGCGAGCCGGTGCGGGTCGCGGCCAATCCGGCGCGGGTGATCAACCGGCTCTTCGTGCCCGGCCTGGAGGGCTTCGAGCTCCAGGAGTCCCGGGCGGGCGTGGTGCTCAAGCGCATCCTCGCCCTGACCGACGATGACGTTCGCTCTTCCCTGGACGACGTCATCATCCGCTTCGACGGACGCCACCGTGACCTGGTGGGCACGTTCCGTCGGCACGCCCATGAGCTCGCCGACCGCCTAGATCCCGACATGCACCTCTCCGATGCGCGAATGCTGCTGCTGGGAGCAACCTTTACCAGCGAGTACGCCATCGAGGGCGCGGCGCTGTGCAACCCCAGCATGGTGGCCCACCCCGACCAGACCGGCGCAGCGGCGGGCAGCCTGCGATTCGTGATGAGCGTGCGGGGCATCGGGGAAGGACACCGCTCGTCGATCGGGTTCCGCACCGGCGTCGTCGACGCCGCAGGCCGGGTCACGATCGACGAGCCAGCCCGCTTCGCCACCACCGGAAGCGTGTCGAGGGCGCTGCTCGAGGCCGCGGTGTTCCGCGGCGAACTCGGCGGCATCGGCAATGCCGACGAGGCCGCGAACTACGTCTTCGATGCGCTCGGCGACCGCTTCTCCGCATCCGACCTCGACGCGCGGCTCGATGATCTGCGGGCCCACCTGAGCACCCGCGGTCACGGGGAGCGCGCGGTCGCGCTGATCCGCGCGATCGCGGCACGGCACTACGGCGTCGAATTTCCCGGCGACGTATCGGTTTCCGAACGCGTGCTGTGGCCGTCGACGGAGGCCGAGCAAGCCGGCATGGAGGACGCCCGTTTCGTCCGCTTCGTCGACGACGACGGCTCGGTCACCTACTACGCCACCTACACGGCGTACAGCGGATCCCACATCAGCCAACAACTGCTCGAGACGAAGGACTTCCGGTCCTTCACCTCCGGCCCGCTCGTCGGGAAAGCCGCGGCCAACAAGGGTTTGGCCTTGTTCCCCCGACGAATACACGCCCGCTACGCCGCCATGTCGCGATCGGACCGCGAGACCAACACCGTCGCCTTCGCCGACCATCGTGCGGTCTGGACGAGCGCATCGCCCTGCCAGCAGCCGGCCGAGGCATGGGAAGCGTTACAACTCGGAAATTGCGGCCCGCCAATCGAAACCGAGGCAGGGTGGTTGGTGCTCACCCACGGCGTCGGACCCATGCGCACATATAGCATCGGCGCGATCCTGCTAGACCTCGACGATCCGACCCGGGTGCTCGGCCGGCTGCGGCGCCCACTGCTGCGCCCCGCCCACGACGAACAAAACGGCTACGTGCCCAACGTCGTCTACTCCTGCGGCGCGCTCGTGCACGCCGACACCCTGGTGATCCCCTACGGGATCGCCGACGGCGCCATTGGCTTCGCCACCGCGCCGCTCCCGCAGCTACTGACCACGCTCGTTCGGCAACCAGATCGCCCGAGCTGAGGACGCCGTCCGCGCGACGCGAAGCTCAAGCCGACGCGCTTCAGTCCAGCAGGACGGTGGCGAAGGTGCCGACTTCGACGAAACCGATGCGGTCATAGGTCGCCCGGGCGACGGTGTTGAAGTCGTTGACGTACAGGCTGGCGACCCGACCGGTGCCGACGACCACAGCGGCCAGCGTCGCAGTGCCCGCAGTACCCAGCCCCCGGCCCCGCCACTCCGGATGCACCCAGACGCCCTGGATCTGGCTGACCGCCGGCGACTGCGATCCGACCTCGGCCTTGAAGATCACCTCGCCGTTGTCGAAGCGGGCCCACGCCCGTCCGGCCGCGATCAGGCCGGCGACCCGGTTGCGATAACCACGCCCGCCGTCCCCGAGTCGCGGGTCGACCCCAACCTCGCCGATGAACATGTCGATGGCCGCTACCAAGTAGGTGTCGAGCTCGTCCGGCTTGACCTGCCGCACACCAGGATCGATCGCGCAGGTCGGCATCGTGGTCAGCGCCATCAGCGGCTGATGCTCGCGCACATCGCGGGCCGGCCCCCACACCGGCTCCAGACGCTGCCACATCGGCATCACCAACTCCGCGCGGCCGACCAGCGACGAACAGCGTCGCGATCCCGTCAGCGCCGCATCGGCGAACGCGTGAAGATCCTCGCGGCGCCCACGCAACGGGATCAGGTTGCCACCCGCGTAACACAGCGACTCGTCGGGCCCCCGGCGCGTCCACAACTCGCCACCGATCGAGTTGGGATCCATGCCATAGTCGGCGACTCGCGCGGCAACCATGCACGAGCCGACCGGGTCGTCGTCGAATACCCGGCGCACCGAGGCGCCGTCACGCACAATCGACACCCGTCGCTCGCTGATCATGCGGCGGATGGGCGGAGCCGACATACTGACTCTTTCTGCGACGAATTGCTCGGCCGGATCAGGCCAACGTCAGCTTACGGTCACAACTGGCGAACCGCTCGACGTTGACCCGTCAGCGCCGATCTCGTTGGCCAATCGCATTGCCTCTTCGATCAATGTCTCGACGATCTGCGCCTCGGGCACGGTCTTGATCACCTCACCCCGGACGAAGATCTGGCCCTTGCCGTTGCCCGAGGCGACGCCGAGGTCGGCCTCGCGGGCCTCCCCCGGCCCGTTGACCACACAGCCCATCACGGCCACCCGCAGCGGCACATCGAGTCCGTCGAGGCCGGCGGTGACTTCGTTGGCCAGTTTGTAGACGTCGACCTGAGCGCGACCGCACGACGGACAGGAGACGATCTCCAGCCCGCGCGGCCGCAGGTTGAGCGACTCGAGAATCTGAGTGCCGACCTTGACTTCCTCGACCGGGGGCGCCGACAGCGACACCCGGATGGTGTCGCCGATGCCCCGAGACAGCAGGGCGCCGAACGCGACCGCGGACTTGATGGTGCCCTGGAAGGCCGGGCCGGCCTCGGTGACACCGAGGTGCAGCGGGTAGTCGCACTTTTCCGCGAGCAACTCGTAGGCCGCGACCATCACCACCGGGTCGTTGTGCTTGACGCTGATCTTGATGTTTCCGAAGCCGTGCTCCTCGAACAGCGAGGCCTCCCACAACGCGGATTCGACCAGCGCTTCGGGGGTCGCCTTGCCGTATTTCTCCATGAAGCGCTTGTCCAGCGATCCGGCGTTGACGCCGATGCGGATCGGAATACCCGCCGCGCCGGCCGCTTTCGCCACCTCCCCGACCCGGCCGTCGAATTCCTTGATGTTGCCCGGGTTCACCCGCACCGCGGCGCAACCGGCCTCGATCGCGGCGAAGATGTACTTCGGCTGGAAGTGGATGTCGGCGATGACCGGAATCTGACTCTTTGTGGCGATTGCGGCGAGCGCGTCGGCGTCTTCCTGACGCGGGCAGGCCACCCGGACGATGTCGCAACCGGTCGCGGTCAACTCGGCGATCTGCTGCAGGGTCGCGTTGACGTCGTGCGTCTTGGTGGTGCACATCGACTGCACCGAAATCGGGTGATCACTGCCAACACCGACATCGCGGACCATCAATTGCCGCGTCTTACGGCGCGGCGCCAGCGTCGGTGCCGGCGCCGCCGGCATACCCAGACCTGTGGTCACTGTGTGCCTTCTCCCACTTGCTTGTGCGCTACTGGAACAGCCGGATCGGGTTGACCACGTCCGCGGTCACCGTCAACAGCATGTAGCCGACCACCAGCACCAGGACGACGTAGGTTGCCGGCATCAGTTTGAGGTAGTTCACCGGCGCCGCTGCGACTTTGCCGCGGGCCGACCGAATCACGTTGCGCAGTTTCTCGTACAGCGCGATGGCGATGTGGCCGCCGTCGAACGGCAGCAATGGCACCAGGTTGATGACGCCCAAGATGAAGTTCAACTGTGCCAGGAAGAGCCAGAACGCCATCCAAACGCCGTGATCCACGGTGTCGCCGCCGATAATGCTCGCGCCGACGACGCTGATCGGGGTGTCCAGGGAGCGCTCGCCGCCCCCGATCGCGTGGATCAGCGCGCCGATCTTCGTCGGAATGGCCACCAGCGACTTGCCCAGCAGCACGGTGAGGTTGCCGGTGAAGCTCAGGGTGCCCGGTATCGCGCTGATCGGGTTGTAGTGCGCGGGCCCGGGCTGCGTGCCGACCACACCCATCACGCCGATGGTCGCGGGCTTCGGCGCGCCGTTCTTGCCGCCGGTGACCCAGCGCTGCCTCTGGACGATGTCGACGTAGCGGGTCATGGTCTGCCCGTCGCGCTTGATCACGACGGGGACAGTGCCGTGCAGCTTCTGCACGACACCGGCCATGTCGGAGAAGTCGGTGACCGGGGTGCCGTTGACCTCGAGCACGACGTCACCGGCGCGGATCCCGGCGGCGGCCGCCGGCCCGTCGCCGGTGCACTTCTCGAAGTCACCTTGCTTGATTTCGCTTGCAGCACAGGATGTTTGGCCGACGACCGCGGTCGGGTGCAGGTTGGGCAGCCCCCAGGTGACGGCGATGGCGTAGATGAGCACAAGGCCGATCACGAAGTTCATGCCCGGGCCGGCGAACAACACCGCGACGCGCTTCCAGGTCTTCTGTTTGTACATCGCGCGCTCGTGTTCGTCGGGCTGGAGTTCTTCGACCGAGGTCATGCCCGCGATGTCGCAGAAACCACCGGCCGGGATGGCTTTGAGTCCGTACTCGGTCTCGCCGCGTCGGGTCGACCACAACGTCGGGCCGAAGCCCACGAAATAGCGCCGCACCTTCATACCGGTGCCCAGGGCGACCCACATGTGGCCGCATTCGTGCAGCGCCACCGAGATGAGAATGGCGAGTGCAAACAGCACGATGCCGATTACGAACATCATCGAACCGGTGAAACCTCCTGTGTGATCACACGCTGTGTCATTGCAATCTGGGCGCGCCCGCGGGCCCAGCGCTGCGCGTCGAGTACGTCTTCCACGGTAGCGGGTTGCGCGGCCCACTGGTCCGCGGCGCTGCAGACCTCGGCGATTGTGTGCACGATGGCCGGAAAACCGATCCGACCGGCCAGGAACGCCTCGGCCGCTTCTTCGTTGGCGGCGTTGTAGACAGCGGTCATGCAGCCGCCCGTCTCACCGGCCTGCCGGGCCAGCGCGACCGCCGGGAACACCTCGTCGTCCAGCGGCTCGAACGTCCACGTAGACGCGGTGGAGAAATCGCACGCCGCAGCCGCGGCGGGCACCCGATCCGGCCAGCCCAGCGCCAGGGCGATCGGCAGTTTCATGTCCGGCGGGCTGGCCTGCGCGATCGTCGAGCCGTCGGTGAAGGTGACCATCGAGTGCACGATCGACTGCGGGTGCACGACGACGTCGATGCGGCGGTAGGCAATGCCGAACAACAGATGCGCTTCGATGAGTTCGAGACCCTTGTTGACCAGCGACGCCGAGTTCAGCGTGTTCATCGGCCCCATCGACCAGGTCGGGTGCGCGCCGGCCTGCTCGGGAGTGACGTCCTCCAGTTGCGTGGCCGACCAGCCGCGAAACGGCCCGCCCGAAGCGGTGAGCACCAGCTTGGCCACCTCATCCGCGGACCCGCCACGCAGGCACTGCGCCAGCGCGGAGTGCTCGGAGTCCACCGGCACGATCTGGCCGGGCTGCGCAGCGGCCAGCACCAGCGGGCCGCCGGCGATCAGCGACTCCTTGTTGGCCAAAGCCAACCGGGCTCCGCAGGCCAGCGCGGTCAGCGTCGGCTGCAGACCGAGCGCCCCGACCAGGGCGTTCAACACGACATCGGCCTGGGTGTTCTCGATCAGCCGGGTCGCCGCCTCGGGGCCTTGATAGGTGACGTCGCCGATCGCCTGCGCAGCGCGCTCGTCGGCGACGGCGAGGTTGGACACTCCGGTCTCGGCGCGCTGCCGGGCCAATAGGCCCGGGTTGCCGCCGCCGGCGGCGAGCCCGACCAGCTCGAAGCGGTCCGGGTTGGCGGCGATGACCTCGAGTGCCTGGGTGCCGATGGAGCCGGTGCTGCCCAGCACCAGCACCCGCAGGCGGCCATTTCCGTCGAGCCTGCGCCCAGCCGCGGTCTCGACGTCGAGCCTGCGGCCAGCCGCGTGCTCGACGCTGTGGGCGAGACCATCGCGAAGGCCGGACACTCCCTCATTGTGCCCCCATTGCCCCCTCATCATGGCGCCGCGCCACCGCCAACCCCGGCGAATGCCGGTATGCCAGAATGACATGGCATAACCGTCCCGACCCATCCCGACCCTAGGAGTTGCCGTGGCCAGCAGCGCGGTGGAGCGCGTCAACACAGTCAACGGCGTCGACGTCGTCGAGGTGCCGTCGGCCGCGTGGGGCTGGAGCAAGGTCAGCCACCGCAACTGGCATGTCTACGGGCTCCTGATGATCGGGTTGCTGGTCGCGTTTCTGCGCGGCAACCACGTCGGCCACGTCGAGGACGTGTGGGTGATCGGCTTCGCGCTGCTGGGCATCTTCATCCTGGTGCGCGACATGTGGGGCCGCCGGCGCGGCTGGATCAAGTAGGCAGCTGCCCGCACTTCATCACCCCGCTTGCGCTCCAGCTACCCGCCTTCAGCGGCCAACTGTCCGCAAGCGGCGGCAATCTCACGGCCGCGGGTATCCCGCACCGTGCAGGCCACTCCGGCCGCGCGAACTCGTCGAACGAATTCCCGCTCAACGGCTTTCGGGCTGGCATCCCATTCGCTGCCCGGTGTCGGGTTCAGCGGGATCAGGTTCACATGAACCAACGGCCCCAGGGCCCGCTGCAGTCGCTTGCCCAGCAGGTCGGCACGCCAGGGCTGGTCGTTGACGTCGCGAATCAGCGCGTACTCCACCGACACGCGCCGGCCGGTCTGCTCGGCGTAATAGTGCGCCGCATCGAGCGCCTCGCCGACCTTCCACCGGTTGTTGACCGGCACCAGCGTGTCGCGCAGCTCGTCGTCGGGGGCGTGCAGCGACAGCGCCAGCGTTACCGCAAGTCCCTCGTCGGCGAGCTTCCGGATCGCCGGCGCCAGTCCGACCGTCGACACCGTCACCGAACGGGCCGAGATCCCGAAGCCGGCCGGCG
>NZ_JBYCLD010000375.1:0-3274 GCF_057473725.1 Mycobacterium sp. TH-M11
CGGTCGATCGGTCCGTCGGTGGCGATCGCACGCCCGAGCGGGGTGTCGTCGTCGAGTAACCGGGCCAGCCGATTGGCCCTGGCCATGGCGTCGTCGATGCCGAGCAGATGCGCCACCGAGTTGGGGCCGCTTGCGGTGGCATTGTCACCGAGGCTGCGGTGCGCGATACCGAGCGCCGTCGTCGCGATGCCCACCCCGGCGTCGGCGGCCGCGAGCCCGACCCGCACCGGCGCGGTGGCGAGGCTTGCCAGGCTCTTGCCCAGATTCATCCAACGAGTCTATGCATCCCGTGGTGGTTACCTCGGCCGAGCTTCCACCATACTCCCAGCTAGGGCACAGCTGGCTTGCAGGCGCTTGCCAGCTCGATAAGAGGGAATTGACGTCATGTCAGCAGTTATGCAGGTAACGGCACCAGAGGCACGGGTACTCGTCGTCGACGACGAAGACAACATCGTCGACCTGTTATCGGTCAGCCTCAAATTCCAAGGGTTCGAGGTCCATACCGCCACCAACGGGGCATCGGCGCTGGATCTGGCCCGCGACGTCAAACCGGACGCGGTGATTCTCGACGTGATGATGCCCGGCATGGATGGTTTCGGGGTGCTGCGCCGGCTGCGCGCCGACGGTATCGACGCGCCGGCGTTGTTCCTCACCGCCCGTGACTCGATGCAGGACAAGATCGCCGGCCTCACGCTCGGCGGCGACGACTATGTCACCAAGCCGTTCAGCCTGGAAGAGGTGGTCGCCAGGCTGCGAGTTATCCTGCGACGCGCCGGGAAAGGCGTCACCGAGTCGCGCAACGCCCGCCTGAAATTCGTCGACATCGAAATCGACGAAGATACCCATGAGGTATGGAAGGCCGGTGAGCCGGTCGCATTGTCGCCCACCGAATTCACGCTGCTGCGCTACTTCGTGATCAACGCGGGCACCGTGCTGAGCAAGCCGAAGATTCTGGATCACGTGTGGCGCTACGACTTCGGTGGTGACGTCAACGTCGTCGAGTCGTACGTGTCCTACCTGCGCCGCAAGATCGACACCGGCGAAAAGCGACTGCTGCACACCCTGCGCGGCGTCGGCTACGTGCTGCGGGAGCCTCGCTGAGGCCCATGCCGCGACATCTTCGGTTCGAAATGCCGCTACGCGTGGCATTGGTCGCCGCCACTTTGCTACTGGTGGCGTGCGGATTGACGGCTTCCGGCATCGCGGTGACCTCGATCTTGCACCAACATCTACTCGCGCGCGCCGACCAGACGCTCGAGGAGGCCTCGCGGGGTTGGGCGCAGGCTCCCAAAGGTGCGCTGAAGACCCCGCACGGCGCCAACCTGGACCGTCCGCCGTCGAACTTCTATGTGCGCAGCCTGTCCGCCGACGGGCGGGGCAGGACCGTCATCAACGACCGCCACGCCGAACCCGTCCTGCCGGCCAACGACGATGTCGGACCCGTGCCGAGGACGGTCGGCTCAGTGGACAACTCGGGGGTGCAGTGGCGGGTCGTCTCGATGCGCGGGGAGAACCGGGTGGTCACCGTCGCCTACGACCTGTCCGAGATCCAGCACACGGTCCGTTCGCTGGCCTGGTTGCAGCTCGGAATCGGTGTGGCTGTGCTGCTGGTCTTGGGGCTGGTGGGGTCGTGGGTGGTGCATCGAAGCCTGAAACCGCTGACCGAAGTCGAACAGACTGCTGCAGCGATTGCCGGCGGCCAGCTGGATCTTCGTGTGCCCGAACGTGATTCGAGGACCGAAGTGGGACGGCTTTCCGCAGCGCTCAACGGAATGCTCGCCCAGATCCAGCGAGCGCTGGCATCGTCTGAATACTCCGCTGAGCAGGCGATGATCTCCGAAGACCGAATGCGCCGGTTCATCACCGACGCCAGCCACGAGTTGCGCACACCGCTGACCACCATGCGCGGGTTTGCCGAGTTGTACCGGCAAGGCGCGGCGCGCGATATGGAGATGGTGATGTCGCGCATCGAGAGCGAATCGCGTCGCATGGGATTACTCATCGACGATCTGCTGCTGCTCGCCCGGCTCGACACCCAACGCCCGATCGACCGTAAGCCGGTGGACCTGCTCGCCCTGGCCACCGACGCTGTGCACGACGCGCGGGCGGTTTCGCCCGGTCGCGCGATCACCATCGAGGTGGTCGACGGTCCCGGAACCCCTGAGGTGGTGGGCGACGAGGCCCGGCTTCGGCAGGTGTTGGGAAACCTGATGGCCAACGCCTTGCAACACACCCCGGAGACCGCGGACGTCACGGTGCGAGTCGGCACCACCACCGAGTCGGCGATTCTGGAAGTGGTCGATGAAGGCCCCGGCATGAGCCAACAGGACGCGCTGCGGATCTTCGAGCGGTTCTACCGCACCGACTCCTCCCGTGCGCGCAGTAGCGGCGGTAGCGGTCTGGGATTGTCAATTGTGGACTCGCTGGTACAGGCCCACGGCGGAACCGTGAACGTGACCACAGCTCCTGGCAAGGGCTGCCGGTTCTGCGTCAGCCTGCCGCGTGCTGCCGACGCCTCCTTGCCCGCCCTCAAGCAGGCGGTAGGTCGGCAAGCGCCGCTTTGATCTTCGCCTGCGCCTCGTCGAGCGACTCCGGGGACGGGTTGCGGTCGACGTTGGCGAACCCGAAGTCGCTGAGGCTTTTGGCCGGGAAGACATGGACATGCAGGTGCGGGACTTCGAGCCCGGCGATGATCAACCCGGCGCGGTCGGCGTCGAACGCCCGGGTGACCGCCTTGCCGATCAGTTGGGCGACGGACATGACCCGTCCGAACGTGGCCTGGTCGACGCTCTGCCATTGATCGATCTCCGCGCGCGGCACCACCAGGGTGTGTCCCTGGGTCATCGGCTCGATAGTCAGGAAGGCGACGACCTCGTCGTCCTCGTACACAAACCGGCCCGGAAGTTCGCCGTTGATGATCCTGGTGAAAACAGTCGTCATTGGCGCCGCTCCTCCTGCCCTATCTCGCTCGCACTGTTCGGTTCATCGTCGCCGACGCGGGCCATCGGCTCAGCATATGTCGCGCGTAGCGTCACGGTGGTCCCGATCAGCCACCAGGTCCGGCGCCGGCTTGAGGAATCTGCCTCCCGAAACCGCCCGCGGCAGTATGCATTTGGCCAACCAGGTGACCCGCGGCCCGGCGGGGAGGTCACTACGCGTTGCCGAAGGTCATCGCCCCGAGGTTCCAGTAGCCGCGCATGTTCGCGATCAGTCCCGCGTCGTTGACGCGGTAGGTGAACACGCCCCGCACACTGCTGGTGATTCCGTTGTCAAA
>NZ_JBYCLD010000376.1:0-4623 GCF_057473725.1 Mycobacterium sp. TH-M11
CGCTGTCACCGACGCTGATCTTCGACTACCCGACGCCGAGTCGGTTGGCCGCCTACTTCCGCACCGAACTCGCCGGTGTCCCACAGGAAGTCAAGCGCGTGTCTGCGGTGCGGATCACCGGCGACGAGCAGATCGCGATCGTCGGCATGGCATGTCGCTACCCCGGCGGCGTCAACTCGCCGGAAGACCTCTGGGACATGGTCATCGAAGGCCGCGATGTCATCACCGAATTCCCCGGTGACCGCGGCTGGGACGTGGCAAATCTCTACAACCCCGACCCCGATGTCGCCGAGACCTGCTACACCCGCGTCGGCGGATTCGTCGAAAACGTCGGTGATTTCGATCCGGCATTCTTTGGTATCGGACCTTCCGAGGCGCTGGCGATGGACCCCCAGCAGCGGATGTTCCTCGAGTTGGCCTGGGAGGCATTGGAGCGGGCCGGAATTGACCCGACCTCGTTGCGGGGCAGCGCCACCGGAGTTTTCGCCGGATTGATGACGCAAGGTTATGGCATGTTCTCGGCCAAGCCGGTGGAAGGATTCCGGCTGACCGGCCAGCTGTCCAGCGTCGCATCGGGCCGGATCTCCTACGTGCTCGGGCTGGAAGGCCCGGCGGTGTCGGTGGACACCGCCTGCTCGACGTCGCTGGTGACCTTGCACATGGCCGCGCAGTCGCTGCGGTCGGGGGAGTCCGACCTCGCGCTGGCCGGTGGTGTCACGGTCAACGCCACACCCGACATCTTTGTCGAATTCAGCCGTTGGCGTGGGCTGTCCACCGACGGCCGCTGCAAAGCGTTCGCCGGCGCCGCCGACGGCACCGGGTTCTCCGAAGGCGGCGGCATGCTGGTGCTGGAGCGGCTCTCCGACGCCAAGCGCCTCGGCCACCCGGTGCTGGCCCTGGTGAGCGGGTCGGCGATCAACCAGGACGGCGCCTCCAACGGGCTGACCGCACCCAACGGCCCCTCGCAGCAGCGGGTGGTCCGTTCGGCGCTGACCAGCGCGGGCCTCACCAGCGCCGATGTCGACGTCGTCGAAGGGCACGGCACCGGCACTACGCTGGGGGATCCGATTGAGGCCCAGGCGATCCTGGCGACCTATGGACAGGACCGGCAGACCCCGCTGTGGCTGGGTTCGATCAAGTCGAACATGGGCCACACCCAGGCCGCCGCGGGTGTCGCGGGCGTGATGAAGATGGTCCTGGCCATGCGCCACGAGGTGCTGCCGCCGACCCTGCACGTGGATGTGCCCAGCCCGCATGTGGATTGGACGACGGGCTCGGTGCAGCTGCTCACAGAACCCCAGCCCTGGAAGTCCGACGGCCGTCCGCGCCGCGCGGGGGTGTCGTCGTTCGGCATCAGCGGCACCAACGCGCACGTGATCATCGAAGCCCCTCCGGCGGTCGACGAACCCGCCGTGGAAGCCTTCGCTGCGCCGCCCGTCATCCCATGGGTGCTCACGGCCAAATCGGCTGCGGCGCTTCAATCTCAGGCCGCACGCCTGGCCGAATTCATCAGCGCCCGAGACGAGTTGGCTGCCGTCGACGCGGGGTGGGCGTTGGCGGGCCGCACGGCATTCGAACACCGCGCCGTCGCGCTGGGTGCCGACCGCGACCATTTGCTGGCCGGCTTGGCCGAACTCGCTTCCGGCGAAAGTGCATCGGTGGTCAGCGGCACCGCTCTGCCCGGCAAAACCGTCTTCGTGTTCCCCGGCCAGGGCTCACAATGGCTCGGTATGGGAATGGGGCTGCACGCCACCTACCCGGTCTTCGCCGAAGCGTTCAACACCGTGGTCGGTGAGCTGGACCGGCACCTGCTGCGCCCGCTCCGCGAAGTGATGTGGGGTCATGACGAAGACCTGTTGAGCACAACTGAATTCGCTCAGCCGGCGTTGTTCGCCGTCGAGGTTGCGCTCTACCGGCTGCTGCAGTCCTGGGGTGTGCGCCCCGACTTCGTGATGGGCCACTCGGTCGGTGAGCTCACTGCGGCGCACGCCGCGGGCGCGCTGTCGCTGGAGAACGCGGCGCTGCTGGTGGTCGCCCGCGGCCGCTTCATGCAGGCCTTGCCGAGCGGCGGCGCGATGGTCGCCGTGCAGGCAGGCGAGGACGAGGTGCGCCCGCTGCTGACCGCGAACGTCGGCATCGCCGCAGTGAACGGCCCGTCGTCGGTGGTGGTGTCGGGCGACGAAGACGGCGTGAACGGAATCGTCGAGCAACTACGCGCACAGGGCCGTCGGGTCCACCGGCTCGCGGTGTCGCATGCGTTCCATTCGCCGTTGATGGAGCCGATGATCAGCGAATTCAAGGCTGCCGCAAGGGAACTGTCCGTCAATCCGGTCAACATCCCGGTGATCTCCAACGTGACCGGTGAGCTGGCCGGCGAGGAATTCGCCTCGGCCGACTACTGGACGCAGCACATCCTGGCGGCCGTCCGATTCGCCGACAGTGTTCGCTTCGCCAACTCGACCGGTGCCACCCACTTCATCGAGGTCGGTCCCGGCGGTGGTCTCACCTCGTCCGTCGAGGAATCGCTGGCCGACGCCGAGGTGGTGTCGGTCCCGTTGCTGCGCAAGGACCGTCCCGAACCGAACAGCCTGATGAGCGGACTGGCGCAAGCATTCGTGTCGGGCGTCTGCATCGATTGGCGTGCGATGCTGCCCGGCGCGAAGTTCGTCGAACTTCCGACGTATGCCTTTGAGCGAAGGCGCTTCTGGCTGTCTGCCGACGACGCTGCGGTGGACGCCGAGGGTCTCGGCCTGTCGCCCAGTGAGCATGCGCTGCTCGGCGCGGTGGTGGAGCTGCCGACCTCCGGCGGGGTCGTGCTGACCGGTCGACTGTCGGCCCAGTCGCAGGGCTGGCTGTCCGACCATGCGGTCGGTGGCGTGGTCATCTTCCCGGGCGCGGGCTTCGTCGAGTTGGCGATCCGGGCCGGCGACGAGGTCGGCTGCTCGGTCGTCGACGAGTTGACGCTCGCGGCGCCACTGGTGATCCCGACGATCGGTGCGGTGGCCGTGCAGGTGGTCGTCGACGGTGCCGACGAAGCGGGTCACCGTGCGGTGTCGGTGCTGTCCCGTGCCGACATTCATTCGGGCTGGAGTTTGCACGCCGAGGGCAGCGTCCGGCCCGGCACCGCGGAGTCCGGCACCGACCTGACCGCTTGGCCGCCGCCGGGCGCGACACCCGTCGACATCGAGGGACTCTACGACCGGCTTGCCGCGCGCGGATACGGGTACGGCCCCGCATTTCAGGGACTGACAGCCATGTGGCGCCGCGGCGAGGAGGTGTTCGCCGACGTGTCGCTGCCCAGCGATGCCGGCGTGTCGCCGACCGGATTCGGTGTTCATCCGGCGGTTCTGGATGCCGCGCTGCACGCGATGATCGTCGCTACCGAGGCCGACCACGACGGCAAAGACGGTGTCCTGGTGCCATTCTCGTGGCAGGGTGTCTCACTGCATGCGGCGGGCGCCTCATCGGTGCGGGCCCGGATCGCGCCCTCGGGTCCGTCGTCGGTGAGAGTGGAATTAGCTGACGCGCTGGGGCTTCCGGTGCTGTCGGTCGCATCGATGGTGGCGCGCCCGGTATCGCGGCAACAGTTGATGGCCGCCGTGTCGGGTTCGGGTCCCGACCGGATCTTCGAAGTGGTCTGGTCGCCCGCGGCGTCCGGAGCGCACACCGACACACCGTCCTACGATGTGTTCGAATCCCAGCCGGCCGACGACGACACGCTGGGTTCGACTTACCGGCGCACCCATGACGCGCTGGCCGCGCTGCAGTCCTGGCTCGCCGAGCACGACTCGGGCACCCTGGTGATGGCGACGCGCGGCGCGGTCGCGCGGCCGGGGGAGGACGTCAGCGATCTGGCCGGGGCCGCGGTATGGGGTCTGGTGCGTTCCGCTCAGACCGAGCACCCGGGCCGGATTGTGCTGGCGGATTCCGATGGGCCACTGAGTGATTCCACGATCGCCGCAATCCTGGCGGCGGGTGAGCCGCAGGTGCTGGTACGCGGCGACACGGTCCACACCGGTCGGGTTCGCGGTAGCCGGGCAGCGGACGCGCTGCTGGTGCCGCCGGGCGGCGATGCGTGGCGGCTCGGCATGTCCAGCAAGGGCACGTTCGAAAACTTGGTGCTCGAACCGATTCCGGACGCCGATACGCCGCTGCAATCGGGCCAGGTACGGATCGCGGTGCGCACCATGCCGGCCAACTTCCGCGACGTGATGATCGCGCTCGGTCTCTACCCCGACGAGGACGCTGTGATGGGCGTCGAAGCATCCGGCGTCGTGACCGACATCGCCTCGGATGTCAGCCGTTTCGCGGTCGGCGACCGAGTGACCGGGTTGTTCCCGGAAGGCACCGGAACGGTGGCGATCACCGATGCGCGGCTGCTGATGGCCATCCCGTCGGGTTGGTCGTACACCGAAGCGGCGACCGCACCGGTGGTCTTCGCCACCGCCTATTACGCGCTGACCGCGCTGGCCGGCGTTACAGCGGGCCAGCGCATCCTGATTCACGCCGCGGCCGGCGGGGTCGGGATGGCTGCGGTGCAGTTGGCGCGGCACTTCGGGCTGGAAGTGTTCGCTACTGCCAGCCGTCCCAAGTGGGACACGTTGCGGGCGATGGGCTTTGACG
>NZ_JBYCLD010000377.1:0-6993 GCF_057473725.1 Mycobacterium sp. TH-M11
ACGCTTTCGAGGACTGTCGCGGTGTGGTCGCGCGCGCCCAAGCCCCGCAGCATCGCACCCTGGAGCCCGCGGGCCATCAGCGGTCCATCGCCTCACGGAGGCTTCGGGGCCGCATGTCGGTCCAGTTCTCCTCCACGTAGGCAAGGCATTCCGCGCGTCCAGCCGCACCGAAGACCCTGCGCCAGCCGGCCGGTACGTCGGCAAACGTCGGCCACAGGCTGTGCTGTTCTTCGCCGTTGACGAGAACGACGAAGGTGCCGCCCTCGTCATCGAAGGGATTGGTGCTCATCATCTCTCCTGATCGATACCGGGTGGGTCGGGGAACTGGGATGGGAGCGGAGATCGGCGCCGAGCACCCGATCCGATAGCAGACCCAGGCAACTGAGGTTGGGAAAGCCGGGTCCCTGTTTGAGCCCGGCAAGGTTGGGCAGGAACAACTTCGGCCAAACGTCGATAACGGCCAGGTCGTGGCCAATGGCTTCCTGGACACGCCCTCCGGTCAGCGGGCCGCCCAGGCCCAGTTCCAGCAGGTCGAGTGCGTCCTGGCTGAACAGCGCGGTGAACCACAGCGGGTCGGCGCCCGACCCGTCGATCACCAGATCGAAACCGTGTACGGTTTCGGAATTTTCGCTACCCCGATTGGTGGCCAGCGTCAGCCTGATCTGTTCGTTACGACCCACCGCGTGCGCCACCCGCCCACGTAAGTGCCGGATCCGGTCGTCGGCCAGCAAAGCGTCCTGCACGTTGGCGGAGAACACCCCGCGGTCGGTTCGGGCGATCGCGTCGCGCCGCTCGTCGGCCGTTAGCGCGGTCCAGTCGCTGGGGTCGGAGAACAACGCATTCTCGAAGAAACTCTCGCCGCGGGTGAACAACGTCACCTGGGGTGAAATCACCGTGATGGTCGAAACCCGATGACGGAAAAGCTCGTTGAGCATCGCAGCGGCGGTCTCGCCGCCGCCGATGACCGCTACCCGCTCGGCGTCGATGCGGTCCTGTTGTCCGGCGCGGTGCCAGAACTGCGCGATCGAGAGCACCCGCGGATTGCCCGGCAGCAGCGAGCGCTCGGCTTGGCCGGGGCCGGTGATCATCAAACCGTCGGCGTACACGGTTGTTTCGTCGGCACGCAGCATCCACCGCTCACCGTCGACGGCGAGGCGGTCGACCTCGCCGTACACCACCGACATGCCGATCTCGTCGGCCACCCAACTCAGGTACTGACTCCACCGCCGATGGGTCGGCGCCGGCCGTCCGCGGTCAATCCACTGCGCGAACTGACCGGTGGCGATCAGATACGACTGCCAACTGTGCCGGATCATCCGCTCATCGAGTTCGGCGTTGCGGCGCGGAACCAGCGTCGAGCGGTACGGAAAGCCGACGTCCTTTTCCGGGCTGGTGCCCAGTCGCTGCGCACCATCGGTCCAGCCGCCACCGGCCTGCCAGTTGGCGCCGACCCCGGCCCGCTCGATCGCGACCACCTGCGGCGCCTCGACACCCATCTCACGCAGCACGTGCGCCTTGGCGGCCACCGCCACCGCTTTCACACCCGCGCCCAGCACGGCGAGCGTGGTCATACCACCATCTCTTCGATCGCCGTTGTCCACAGTTGTTGCAAAGCAACAATGTCCGACTCGCCGAGGATGTCGGGCAACGCGCGCCACTGGCTCACCAGCACCTGGTGTTCGCCGCTGCCGAGCACGGTGGCCACCAGGCTCAGCTCGTAACGGACCGCCAGATCGGGTTCCGGTAGCGGCGACACCCCGTTCAGCAGACTGCGGTCCAGCCACAGGCCGCTGGTGCCGCCGACATCGGCGCGGCCAAGGTAGTTCAACAGCAGCTGCGGCCCGCGGAAGGCGGCGAGGCGGCTGGCTGTGTCGTCGCACAGGTAGCGCAGCAGTCCGTAGTCGACACCGTCGCCGGGGATTGCTGTCAGTAGCTCGCGCACCCGTCGCGGGTCGTCGGTGTCGACGCGCAGCGGATAGATCGCGCTCAGCAGCCCAACGGTTTCGCTCGTATCGACCGTCTCGTCGAACAGCGCGTCGGCCCGGCCGTGGGTTTCCAGCGCGAGCAACGGCGGAGGTGTCGGCTGCCCGCGCTGTTGACGCCACCGGGTGATCATCCGCGACGCGGCGGCGATCAGGATGTCGAACACCGGCAGGCCGGATTTCAGCAGGCGGGCGGTGGCATCGACGTCGAGCATCGCCGTCCACACCAGCAGCCCGGCCGCGCGGTCACGGTCCGGCACCAACCGCCGCTGCCCCAGTTCGGGATCATCGCCGGCAACTTGCCTCGTCCAATATGGTTCGCTGTCAATCCCTTTCGCGCGTGCGGTCATCAGCTCCACCCAGCGTCGATAGCTGGTGTGCTCGCGCATCGGCGGCGGGGCGGCGTCGGCCATCCGGGCGTGCACAGCGGCGTCGAGTTCGCCGAGCACCACCTGCCAGGACGCCGGGTCCAGCGCCAGCACGTGGGCGGTCAGCACCAGCACGCTCTGGCCGGTCGGTGGCCGCAACCACACCGCCGCGAGCAGCTTTGCGCGCTCAGGATCGATACTGTCGATCGCTTGCGCGGTCTGGGCGACGACGGCGGACTCCAGGTCACCGGAAACCATTATCTCGGTGAGCATCTCACTCACAGGTTCGGCATGCAGCGTCATGGTCGCGCGGTCCAAACGGCTGCGCAGCACCTCGTGGCCGTCGACGATGGTCGCCAAGGCCGACCGTAGCTGCTCGCCGGTGACGCCGGCCGGCAACCGAATCGCTTCAGCCTGCGCCAGCCTGCGCGGCTCGCCGAATTCATAGAGCCAGTGCGCATTGGCCAGCAACGGTATCGGGCCGCTGCCAGCCTCGGTGTACGCCGCGGGCCGGCTCACCGCGGCCGCTTCGGTGTCGATGGCTGCGGCGAGTTCACGCACGCTGGTGCACTCCAGTATCAGTCTGGCGCGCAGCACAATACCACGACGACGGGCGGCCTGCACAACCGACAGCGCCACAATGCTGTCCAGTCCCAGCTCGAGAAAGTCCGCGTTCGGATCGATACTGGCGACGCGCAAGATCTCGGTCAGCACCTCGAGGAGCGCCGACTCGGTCTCGGTTTCGGGCCCGAGTCCGCCGAACTCGCGAGACGCGCCCGGATCCATTGCCGCCAAGGCGCTTTCGTCCAGCTTTCCGTTAGGGGTCAGCGGAATGCCTTCGACGATCACGATGCGCTGCGGAACCATGTACCGCGGCAGCCGGGCGACCAGCATCCGGCGCAGTTCGAGCACCGAGGGCGAAGTGCCCGCCACATACGCAATCAGCCGCGGTGCGCCGTGCTGCTCACCTACCAGCACGCGGGCCTGCCGTACGTCGGGGTGCGACTCGAGTACGACGGCGACCTCGCCCGGCTCCACCCGATGGCCGCGGATTTTCACCTGCGCGTCGGCTCGGCCCACGTAGTGCAGCGACCCGTCGGCATGCCGGCGCACCAAATCCCCGGTGCGGTACATCCGCATCCCCGCGACGAAGGGGTTGGCGACGAAGCGCTGCCCGGTTTCGGGGGCACGGCCCAGGTAGCCGCGGGCCAATTGCGCTCCGCCGAGGTACAACTCCCCCACCACGCCGCGCGGCACCGGGCGCAGCGCGGAGTCCAGCACGTAGCCGTGGGTGTGACCGGTCGGGTGCCCGATCGACGGTTCGACGTGGTGGTCGATGGCGGCCACGACCGCCTCGACGGTGGTCTCGGTGGGGCCGTAGCAGTTGAATGCCGTCATCCCGGTGCGGGCGCATTGGTCGCCAATGAACGACCAAGAGCTTCCGCCGAGCGCTTCGCCGCCGAGCGCGAGCACAGCCAGCGGGACGCGGGTCAGCAGTCCCGCCGACCGCAGTTGGGCAAACATCGACGGGGTGGTGTCGATCATGTCGACACCGTGCTCGGCGATGGCGGCGACCAAAGCCTCGGCATCCGTCTGAGTGTGTTCGTCGACGACGTGCACCGCGTGGCCGTCGAGCAGGGCGACCAGTGGCTGCCAGGCCGCGTCGAAGGCGAACGACCAGGCGTGCGCGATGCACAGCGGACGACCCAACCGGGCCGCCGCGGGTCGCAGCACACGCTCGAGGTGGTCGTCGGCGTAGGCTCCGACCGCTGCGTGAGTTCCGATGACGCCCTTAGGTTCTCCGGTGGTTCCCGACGTGAAGACCACATAGGCGGCGTGCGCGGGGTCGACCTCGACGGGCCGGAAGCGGCCGGGATCGTCCGCGTTGAAGCTGTCGTCGATCACGATCGTCGCGCCGCTTTGCCGCAGAATCGAATTCACCCGCTCCGCGGGCATCCCCGGTTCCAGGGGAACATACATCGCGCCGGCTTTCAGGGTCGCCAGGATCGCCACGACGTAGCGCGGGCCGCGGGAAAGCCGGATGGCCACCGGAGTTTCGGCGCCGACACCGCGTGCGGCGAGCGCGCCCGCAAGTCGGTTGGCGGCCTCGTCGAGTTCACCGTAGCTCAGCGTGCCGCCCGCCCACGTGACAGCCGGGCTGTCGGGTGTACGGGCAGCGACCGCGGCGAACCGTGTGTGAATCGCCTGGACGGTCGGCGTTTTCACTGGACTCGCGCCCGACGGGACGACCTCGTCGGCCAGCAGGACGCTGACGTCTCGCAGCGGACTGTCCCAATGCTGCAGCAGCCGGTCTGAGGTGACCAGGAGTCGTTCGCCGAGGGATTCGGCGGTGGTCGTCCCGATCGCGCCGTCGATGACCTCGACCATCAGGACCAGTCCCGCGTCGGCCAAGTGCGCGGCCAGCACGATCGGGAAGTGGGTGAGGCTTTCCACCGCAGCGGGTCGGAAGGTGACGCCGGTGCCGGCCAACTGGTCCCCGGCGGCCATGCCTCCGGTCGGGAAATTCTCGTAAACCAGCAAGGTGTCATACATCTCGCCGACGCCGCCGATGGCCCGCAGCTCGGCATGACCGAGGTGGCCGTGTTCGCGCAGTTTCGCCGAATCACGTTGCACCGCAGAGCACAACGCACCGACCGCGGCTGCCGGATCGAGGTGTACCCGCAGTGGGACGGTGTTGATGAACAGCCCGACCATGGTCTCAACACCGGTCAATTCGGCGGGCCGACCGGACACCGTGACCCCGAACACCACATCGTCGCGGTCGGTCAGGCGCGACACAATCAGCGCCCACGCCGTCTGCAACAGCGTGTTGAGTGTGATTCCGCGCGAGCGGGCACCGCTGATCAGCCGTTGCGTGGCCGCGCCGCCCCACTGCAACTCGGTGCGCTGCGGCAGCGTGGGCGCGCGCATGGTGTCTTCGGCGCCGAACGCGGCAGCCAGCAGCGTCGGGCCGGGCAGGCCGGCGAGGTGTTCACGCCAGACCCGTTGACTGGCTTCGTGATCGCGGCCGGCCAGCCAGCCGATGTAATCTCGGTAAGGCCGCGGCGCGCTCGGTAGCGCATCGAGATCCCCGCCAGCGCGGTACAGGGTCATCATCTCCGCGACGAACACCGGCAGCGACCAGCCGTCGATCACGATGTGGTGCGCGGTGATAACCAAACGCCACTGGGCCCTGGGTAATTCGATGAGCAGGAACCGAAGGGCCGGTAGCCGCTCGAGGTCGAATGGCCGTCGACGCTCGTCGCGTTCGATCGCCGCGATGTCGGCGTGGGTGGCCGTGAGATCGCGCCAGGGCAGATCGACTCGGGCCGGCACGATCTGGACCGGCCGCGCAATGCCGCGGCTGAAGAAACTCGCCCGTAAATTAGGATGGCGTACCAGCATCTTCGCCGCACAGTCACGGAGCAAAGCGACGTCGAGTGCGCCGGAGATGTCGGCGGCCATGCCGATCACGTACGGGTCGTCGGCAGGCTGGCCCGCGGTGAATTCAGCGAGGGCGGTGAGCGAGTACAGGCCCTCCTGAAGGGGACTCAGCGCCATCACGTCATCGATGTCGGGCGCGACGTCACCTTGGGCAGCCTGGGCCTCGGCGGCGATCATGTGATTCCGTCCCGCGACTTCGACCAAAGTTGCGTCACCGCGGCCAGGTCGGTCGCCGACAAGCCCGACGTTGTCATCGGCTCGAACCGGGTGTCCCGGTCGTCATCCGAACCGCCGGCATCAATCGCATCGACCGCGGCGGCGAGTTGCTCGACCGTCGGGTTCTCGAAAATCATCCGCGGGTTGACCGGCAGCCCAACCGCTCTGGCCCGTGCAGCCAACTGCACCGACAGAATGCTGTCGCCACCGAGCGCGAAGAAGTCGTCGCCTCGTCCGACCTGCGATGTGCACAGCAGGTCGGCGAAGACCGCGGCCAGCGCGCGTTCGGTGTCGGTGCGTGCCGGATCGGTGTGGCCGGCGGTGTTCACCGCGGGCCGCGGCAGCCCAGGCCGATTCAGCTTGCCCGACTCCGTCTTCGGCAACTGGTCGAGTACGGTCAGCGACGACGGCACCATGTAGCCGGGCAGAATCGTGCTGATCGCGGCCCGCACCGTCGCAGCGAACGCGGCCGGGTCGGCGACCGGCTGTTGCGGCACAACGTAACCGGCCAGACTGGTGCCGTCGGGTACCTCCCAGGTGCGCGCCGCGGCGGCAGCGACGCCATCGGCGGCGACCAGCGCGGCCTCGACTTCGGCGAGTTCGACCCGGAATCCGCGCACCTGCACTTGATGGTCGACACGGCCGGCGAACTCCAGCCGGCCGTCGTCAGCCCACCGGGCCAGGTCGCCGCTGCGGTACAACCGGCTGCCGGGTTCGGTGGCGAACGGGTTGGCGACGAAGCGTGTCGAGGTCAAGGCGGGCCGCCGCCAGTAGCCGCGGGCCAGTTGGTCACCGGCGTAATACAACTCGCCCACGACACCGACCGGAACCAGCCGCAGACCGTCGTCCAGCAGGTAGGCCTGCGCACCGGCCACCGGCGAGCCGACCAGCGGCGTCGGCATGCTCAGCGGTCCGCGCGACACCGCGCCGGAGGTCTCGGTCGAACCGATGTTGTTCAACAACTCTGGGCCCTGGCCGCCGGC
>NZ_JBYCLD010000378.1:0-16785 GCF_057473725.1 Mycobacterium sp. TH-M11
TTCGTCCTCGTCGATCAGATGCGCGAAGGCTTCGAGGTTTTTCAACGATTCCCCGCGCGATACCCGCCACTCCCATTCTTTCTGGATCGACGAGCGAAAACCCAACTCCAGTAACGTATTAAAGTCGGTGTCGACGGCTTCGAGGACCTGCCCGAGCACGCGATCGATTTCGGCGGCGTCCACCGATGCCAGTGCCATCCGGCCGACCAGATAAATGTCGCCGACGTTGTCGATGGTGTAGGCGACGCCGTACAGCCGACGGTTGCGCTTGAGCAGGAATTTGTAGACGCCCTCGTGGTTTTCGTCGGGCTTGCGGCAAACGAACGCCTCGACGCGCACGGAGTGCTCACCGATGCTCAGGATGGTGTTGGTCTTGAGCCGACGCTCGCCGGGCAACTCGACGATCAGCCCGGGCAGCCCGCCATGGGCGCCCTCGTGGCGGGTGTAGGTCAGCTCGCTGGCGTCGAGGGCGTCTTCGATCATTTGCTGGACGTGGGTGATCGGCGCCCCGCTGTCGCCGTTCGTGCCGGTCATCGTCGCCACTCCTCCACGCCGGCTACACCGGCGTCATCGTCGTTGCCGGTCATGCCCACGCCTTGCGTCGCGACGGACGCCGTCCGGCCTGCGCGGCCCACCGCGCCGACGTGACCCCGCGGACGACCCGGCGAGCGGTGAAGTCGCCCATCGCGCGGCGGTAGGCGGCCAGCAGCGAATCCACGGTGTTGTCCCAGGAGAAGTCCGCCGCATGCTCGACTGCCGCCGGGCCCAGCGTGTGCGGGCCGAGTCGCAAGGTGCGGTCGATCGCGTGCGCCCACTTCTCGGCGTCGTGGCCGTCCACCAGCGTGCCGGTCACGCCGTCGCGCACCGCCACCGGCAAACCGCCGACCGCAGCGGCGACCACCGGTGTGCCACATGCCTGCGCCTCCAACGCCACCAGACCGAACGACTCCGAGTAGCTCGGCACCGCCACCAGGTCGACAGCCCGGAACACGCCCGCGAGATTTTCCCGTGATTGGGGAGGCAAAAACGACACCCGGTCGGCGATACCCAATTCGGCCGCGAGCCGAACCAAGCCGTCGGGAACAGCCAGCCCGCTGCCCGACGGTCCGCCGACCACCAGCACGTGCAACCGCGGCAGTTCGGCCGCCGCACGCAGCAACACGTCGGGCCCCTTAAGCGGCTGGATGCGCCCGACGAAGGCCACCACATCCCGCTCGGGAGGCAAGCCGAGCGCGGCCCGCGCGGCCCGGCGATCACCGGGACGAAACACCTCCACGTCTACCCCGGGATGCGCGATGTCGATGCGCGAAGGGTCGGCGTGGTGAAGCGAAACCAGTTGCGCCACTTCGTCGTCAGTGTTGGCGATCAACCGGTCGGCCTCGTCGACCACCTGCTGTTCACCCACCGTCCGCAGTGGCGGTTCGGGGATGTCGCCCTCAGCCAGCGCGGCGTTTTTGACCGCAGCCAGGGTGTGCGCGGTGTGCACCAGCGGCACCGACCAGCGGTCTCGGGCCAGCCAGCCGACCTGACCCGACAGCCAGTAGTGCGAGTGCACGATGTCGTAGTAGCCGGGCTCGTGGGCGGCCTCGGCCCGCAGCACACCGGCCGCGAACGCGCACAACTGCGTCGGCAGGTCGTATTTGTCCAGGCCCTCGAAAGGACCGGCCACGACGTTGCGCACCAGTACGCCCGGCGCCACCCGCGCGACGGGCGGATCGGTGGAGGCAGTCGCCCGGGTGAAAATTTCCACCTCGACGCCACGGCGGGCCAGGTGCAGCGCACTCTGCAGCACGTAGACGTTCATCCCGCCGGCATCCCCCACGCCGGGCTGCGCCAGCGGGGACGTGTGCACTGCCAGCACCGCGACGCGGCGCGGATTGGTCAGATCAGAAGAACCCACTCGGCCATCTTTGCAGCACCCAGTGGAATCCCAGGTCAGGCGGGTGTCTCGACGTCAACTTCGTAGCCGGGCGCTGGGCGGGCGGCCCGGCGCATGGCACCCAGCGGGTCGGCGTACAACCCGGCCAGCGACACGATGCCGGCACCAGCTTCCTGCACCCGGTTACCGAACGCGGTCGTCCGGATGTCGCGGGCCGGCAACACCAGGCGAGCCTTGTAGGCCTCCTCCACCCGCGCCATGCCCTCGGGATATTCGGTGAACGCCTGCCCGCCGACAACCAGGTCGTCGGGGTTGAGCAGATCACGCAGCAGCGCAACCGATTCGCCGAGCACGCGGGCCCGCTCGTCGAGCAACTCCTGGGCCTGCTGGTTCCCGCTGCGGGCGGCCTTCAGCACGTCGGTGACCGTGCTGCTGGCCGCGACGCTGCGGGGCGGCAAGATACGCAGCCGGCGCGCGGCGACCACCACCGCCTCGTCGCTGACCGTCGACTCCAACAGCCCAGAGCCGCCAAGTAATTCCGAGTGCGCGGGCAGATTGGTGATCGTGCCCGGTCCGCTGGCCGGGCTGTGCACCCGGCCGTCGATCATCAGCGCGTAGCCGACGGTCTCGCGGGCGTAGACGTAGAGGCTGGTCGAGGAGTTCGGCCCGAAGCGGCGCATGCCGAGTAGCAGTTCGGCGGCCGCCATCGCCTCGACGTGCGACGCGACCGACACCGGCAGTTCCAACGCCTCGGCGAACACCGGACCGACCGGCGCGTCCCGCCACCCCAGGCGGGCGTGGTCGACGTGACCGCCGGCGGCGTCGACCGTGCCGCCGATCGCGACGCCAACCCACAACGCGCGCCGGCGGTGCCAGCGCCGCAGGTAGCGGGTGGCGCCGTCGGCCAGCGCGGCCAGCGCCGGACCCTGCGCGGTGCGGGGGGTCGGAGTTTCGACGGCGTCCAGGGTGCGGCCGAACAGGTCGGCGGCCACGATGCTGGTGGTCCGGGCCCCGACGTGAATGCCCAGCGTCAGGAACGGTTCGTGGTTGACCTCGACGGGCACGCGGGGACGCCCGATAGCCCCGGAAACCGCAAGGTCGGCGCGCTCCCGCAGGATGCCGGCCTCCAATAACGCCGTGACCTGGCGGTTTACCGTCGCGATCGACAGCGAGCTGGCCTGGGCGATGACGTCGCGGCCGATCGGGCCGCGCAACCGCACGGCCCGGAACACCGCGGACGCGGCAGCATCGGAAAGTTGCAGCGAGGGTGCCACCACCCGGTGGCGCCCGAGTCCACGATGGCGGGCGGCCGCGCGCGGGTTGTGCTGATGGGAGGTCGAAGGAGTTGAGCGCATGTGCGATTCCTTGTTCGAGGGCCGATGGCGGTCTGGAAGCCGCACACCGTCGCGAGCGCTTTGGCGCGTCAGCTCAGGAGCGGCTGGTTGCGCGGCAACAACACGCGCAGCCCGCGCGACAACACGCGGACCGAAAGCCGAACAAGGTGCTGGAGATCACTTCAGGAATTTAGCACGCTTACTAGAGTCGTTGAGATGAATTCCACTGATCCGCGTTCGGGGCCATTCGACCACCGGCACGACGAGCAACCTGTCGCGGTCGTCACCGGCGCCAGCTCGGGAATCGGTGATGCCACCGCGAGAATCCTTGCTGCGCAAGGATTTCACGTTGTCGCAGTGGCACGTAGGGCCGACCGGATCACTGCGCTGGCCGCTGAGATCGACGGCACGGCAGTTGTGGCCGACGTCACCGACGGCGCGGCGGTAGACGCGTTGGCTGCCGGGCTGAAACGGGTCGACGTGCTGATCAACAATGCCGGCGGCGCCAAGGGTCTGGCGCCGGTGGCCGACGCCGATCTCGAGCATTGGCGCTGGATGTGGGAGACCAATGTGTTGGGCACGCTGCGGGTCACCCGCGCGCTGTTGCCCAAGCTGATCGACTCCGGCGACGGCCTGATCGTCACCGTCACCTCGATTGCGGCCTTGGAGACCTACGACAACGGCTCGGGCTACACCTCGGCCAAGCACGCGCAGGGGGCGCTGCACCGCACGCTGCGCGGCGAACTGCTCGGAAAGCCGGTGCGGCTCACCGAAATTGCGCCAGGAGCGGTCGAGACGGAGTTCTCGTTGGTGCGCTTCGACGGCGACCAGGACCGCGCCGACGCGGTCTACCAGGGGATCACGCCGCTGACCGCGGGTGATGTCGCCGAGGTGATCGGCTTCGTGGCGTCGCGGCCACCGCACGTCAACCTCGACCAGATTGTGATCCGGCCCCGCGATCAAGCGCCGGGCAGCCGGTTCAACCGCCGGGCCGCCCAGGACTAACCGTCGTGGTCGGGGTACCCGACAAGGTCGGCGCGTCATCCGGCGTGGCCGGCGCACTGCGCGGAATCGACACCGGCGACGGCCTCACACCGCTCGGCGGCGGCAGCGCCGACATGCCCACCCAGGTGCCCCAGTCGACGGCCCAATCCCAGATGTCGCCGTCGGCGTAGGACAGTTCGATCGTGCTGCCGGTCACCTCGACCGGGTCACCGTAGATCGCGCTGCCGAAATACCGCTCGGCATCGGCCGTCGACAGGTTGATGCAGCCGTTGGTGACGTTGGTGTTGCCCTGCGCACTGGCACTGTTGGGGTTGGCGTGGATGAACTCGCCGTTGTTGGAGATCCGGACCGCCCAGCGCTCGTGGATGTGGTTGTAGCCGGCGGCCGGGTTGGACATGTAGAAGTCGGAATACTTTTCGCTGACCACGTGAATGCCGTTGCGGGTCACGTTGCGGGGCTTGTCGGCTTCGCCGTAGCTGCACGGGAAGTCCATGATCACACCCTCGTCGCGGATCACCTGGATGCGGTGCGACGAGACTTCGGCCTTCACCACCTGGCGGCGGCCGATGTCGAACTTCAGGCTCATGTCCTGTTTGCCGTAGGCGCCGTCACCGAAAGCCAGCCCGTAGAGCTTGGCGTCGACGTTGACCTTGGTGCCGGCCGGGTAGTACTCGCGGCTGCGCCAGTGCACCCGGGCGCCCTGCGTCTCGTCGGGCAGCCAGGCCCAACTTCCTTCGACGGGCGGCTCGGTGGTGATCGTCAACGCTCGCTGGACGGCAGCCTTGTCCGCGATCGGTGCGTCGAACTGAATGATGATCGGCGCCGCGACGCCGACGGTTTGGCCGTCAGCGAGCTGGAATCCACCGTCGATCACCTTGGTTGGCGAGATGGTGGTGAGCTCACCGTGCACTGGGACGGTTTTGCCGTCGTGACCCACCGCGGCGCCGGTCCAGGTGTAGGTCGAGCCGTACCCCAGCGGCTCGGTGAGGGTGTAGAGCGTGCGGTCCCGGTTCAGCACGCCCGCGACGACCTTGCCGTCCGGATTGGCCAGCGCAACGTGCTGGAACCAGCCGTCGCGCACCTCGATGCTGATCGGCGCGGTCGGCAGCACCTTGGTGGCCTTGTCGGCCGGCCGGAACGTCAGCGCGGCGGCGGCCGGCTGTTTCGCCTTGTCCGCTCGCTTGGTCGACCCACCGACGCAGGCCGCCAGCACATTGGGCGCGACGACGCCGACCACCAGGGTGGTCAGGGCTCGGCGCCGAGTGACCGGCGCGCGCTCAGTGGTCACGACATCAAGATACCGGCGGAAACGGCGCCCTTCATTCGGCGCGCGTCTCACAACGAACAGCCGACCAGGACCGGCTCGGGTACCAGTGTGACGCCAAACACGTCGAAAACCCCGTCGCGCACGACACGGGCCAACGCCAACACCTCCGCCGTGCCGGCCCCGCCGCGATTGGTCACCGCCAGCGCGTGTTTGGTGGACAGCCGGCAGGGCGCACCGGCGTCGGGGTAGCCCTTGCCGAAGCCGGCCTGCTCGACCAGCCAGCCCGCAGCCAGCTTGACGCCACCCAGAGCCGGGTAATTGGGCACCGGCCGATCGGCCCGGTCCGCAATACTTTGGTAAAGCTGCTGCGTGACAACAGGATTGGTGAAAAACGACCCGACGCTCCAGGTGTCGTGGTCGGCCGGGTCGAGCACCATGCCCTTGGCGGCCCGAACGGCGAGCACCGCGTCGCGTACCGCAGCAGGATCGGCGCGCTCACCGGCAGTCGCGCCGAGCGCGCTCACCAGTTCGCCATAGCGCAGGGGCGCGCTGCGACCGGAGGCCTCCAGGGAGAACTCCACCTCCAAAACGACGGCGGCATCGGAGTGTTTCAGCACGCTGGTCCGGTAGCCGAAACCGAGTTCCTGCGCCGGCACCCAGCGCACGTCGCCGCTGCGCCGGTCGAGCAGTCGCACCCGGGTGATGGTGTCGGCCACCTCGACACCGTAGGCGCCGACGTTTTGCACCGGGGTGGCACCCGCCGACCCGGGGATCCCGGACAAACACTCCAGCCCGCCCAGGCCGGCGTTGATCGCCGCGCTCACCACGTCGTCCCATACCGCGCCCGCCTCAGCGCGCAGGAAATTCCCGTCGACGTGAATATCGTTGTTGGCCAACCGGATAACGGTCAGGTTAGTCAGCGCGTCGGAGATCACCACGTTCGAGCCGCCAGCCAACACCAGCAGCGGCCCCGACCCCTGGCCGTCGAGCTGACGCAGCGTCGCGACCACCTGGCCGGTGCTCGCGCAGGTGATCACCCGCGACGCGACCGGGCCGACCCGCAGCGTGGTCAACGGCGCCAGCGGCACGTCCTCGTCGACGCGCGCACCGGCGAAACCCGTTCCCACGGTGCCCCCTTCGAACCCGGTTATCTGGTTCTTGACGGTAGCCTGACCTGCTATGCCGCGTTCGTTCGACATGTCCACCGACTACGCGGAAACCGTCGAATCGGTTCTGCGGGCGTTCAGCGACGAGCAGTACTGGCTTGCCCGGCTGGCCGATTCGGGTGCCGACGACTCGACGCTGGATGCTATGGATGTCGACGTCAACGGCACCGTCGACGTGATCACCACCCAGGCGTTGCGGGCGGACCGAATGCCCGCCGTGGTCACCCAGTTCCACCGCGGAGATCTGCGCATCCGCCGCGAGGAGCGCTGGGAACCGATCGTCGACGGGTCGGCGACAGCGACGGTGAGTGGCTCGATCCTGGGCGCGCCGGCATCGCTGACCGGGACGGCCGTGCTGGAGCCGCTGGGCGACGGTGGTGCGAGGCTGAAATTCCGGGCCACCATCGAGGTGAAAATCCCGCTGGTCGGCGGCAAGCTGGAGAACTTCATCGGCAGCCAGCTGGTCGAGCTGCTGATCCGCGAACAACGCTTCACCACGCTGTGGATCGGCGGAACCCCCTAAGCGTGGCCTTCGGCGACGTCGACGGCACCGTTGAGCAGTTCGCCGATGACCCGCTTCATCACCGGTGTGAAAAGCCAATCCAGGCCAGGGATTTTGGGCTGCGACCGCAGGTGCCAGCTGACCTCGGTTCCACTGCCGGCCGGACGCAGCGTGACCGTGCCGACGTGATCGCGGACGGGTGCGCCGGACAGCATTTTGTACGCGTAGCGATTGGGCCGCTCGTAGTCGATGATCTCCTCGACGAACGCGGGCCCGATCGCTTCGATGCGCCGCACCGCACCCACCCCGTTGGGGGCGGGAGTCCCTTCGCGGTCCAGCGTGCTGCGCCGGGCAAGCTTCACATAGTTCGCGATGCCACGGTGGTCGGTGAGCGAGTCGAATACTGCCTCGATCGGTGCCGTCGTCGTCCGCTTAAGGGTGAACTCGATCATCGGGACATTCTGGCATCGCGGTGACCTGACGGATCCGCCGGCCGACGTCCGCCCGAGCGAAGATGCCGAAGTTCACAGCGTCGGCACGTCAAAACCGGCGGGGATGACGTCAAGCGGAGAGAGCGGGATCGCGGCATCGAGTGACGGGATGTCGAAATTGAAGAGCGGCCCGGCCGGCGTCCACAGCGTATCGATGACCGAACCGCCCGGGGTGCCCTCATAGACGTTTTCGAAACCGCCGCCCAGGTTGAACACGTCGAAGACCGTGCCATTCGCCGGGGCGTCCGTACAGATCAAGCTCGCACAACCGGTGACCGTGAACGAGGCGTTGCTGAAGGACAAGATATCCAACACCGACAAGCTGGTACTCAACTCTCCTTCTTCTTGAGCGCCCGCACCCGTGCCGGTGTAGTAGTAGAAATCCTGCGGCCCCAGACTGATGCCGGCGGCCGACCCGCCGAAGGCGGCCATCAGCGGCGCTCCGCCCATCGTTTGACCGATGTTGTTGTAACCCTCGGCGAGCAGAGACGTCACGGGGTAGAAGGTCGTCTGGCCGATACTGAAGGCGTCTGTAGCGGGGGCCCCGAGCAACGGGGGCGGGATGCTGGCGTTCTGCGGTTGCTCCGCGACCAGGGGGGCAAAGATGCTGGCCGGGTTTATCACCGCGTTGCCGGCCGAGTCGAGGTTGAAGGGAGCCGCAACTGTCGAGGTGCCGTACGACGCCACCGTGGTGTCGGTGGCGGATGTTGTCGGGGTGGCGAGATAGATCTCGTCCTTTTGGGGGATGTTCCACGGGGCCGTGTTGGTCACGCTGAACACCGTTCCCACTGCCGGCAGGTTGGCGTCGGTAAACCCGAGTCGCGGCAGTTGACTGGTGACCACTTCCTCGGTGGTGGTCAAGCCCAGGAAGTGGAGCACAAACTCGTTGGCGTCGACGCTGCCCACCTCGGTGCCGCTGCTGTTGTAGACGTTGAAGCCTTGGCTGACCGCAGAGATGCCGAAGAACTGAGCGCCACCCGCGGCAAATAGCGGCGCGAAGCCCGCGAGGGGCGAGACCGCGTTGTAGGTGTCCGGGGCAAGGAGCGTGCTGAAGGGGTCGAGGGTGTAGTCGAAGCCAGGCACGTTGATCGTGAAGGCGTCTGGGCCGATGCTGCTGTCTCCCGATGTCGACACCAGATTGCTGAAGGCGTCGGCTGGCTGCAGATTCCCGGTGAAGTTCTGACCCAACAGCGACTCGAGGTCGAGGGTGGCGCGCCCGCCGGGCAGCGTGACGGGCGAGGACAGGCTGTATTGGCCGGTCGGCAGCACCAGGACGTCGGCAACGGTGCCGCTCGGGGTGCCCTCGTAGACATTCTGGTAGGTGTATCCACCGGTGAGCCCCACGCCGAGACCGTTGAAGATGTCGTAGACGGTTCCCACCGCCGGCAGATTCGCGGCGGTTTCTCCCAATACCGGCGTCGAGCTGGTCACGGTGAACTCGTAACTGTCCTGCCCCAGGACTTGAACTATGGTGCCGGCGGTGCCGATCGTCCCGACTTCCGTCCCGCCGGAGTTGAACACCTCGAAGTTTTGTGGGGCGAGGGCAATGCCGTCCAAGTTCCCGCCCGAGATGTTGAACACCGGCGGGCCCGGAAAGACCGGGGCAGGGAACGTTGCCCAGCCCTCCTGGGGCAGCAGGAGTGGGGTGGTGTAGGGATCGAGGGTGAAAGAGCCGAGGGTGAATGCGTCGACCCCGGTATCGCTCGGACCGGACAGTAGGCGGGCCTGCGCGTTCAGCGGGTGCGCGGGAATGGATTCGTCGGTTTGGGAGATGCCGATGCCGATGCCTACAACAGTGACCAGAGTCGCACCGGCGCCGCGAGCAACGCCGCGGCGTCGGGGGTTTCGACGAGTGCTGCGGTGTTTTGCCATCCCGAGGCTCCCAAGCTCCCCCGAATACCACCCTGGTCCGAGGTCAAAAATTTATTGTATCTGTGTCGAAGAGAGTAGCGCGCGCCGACCTGGTTGACGCCGACTTCATCGATCGCGCTCAAACCGTCCACGCGCGACCCGCCGCGCCCGGCTCCGCCGCGCTTGCGATCGCGCTCAAACCGTCCACGCGCTTAAGCTGACGATCATGCGGATTGCGGTCGCCCAGATTCTCAGCGGCACCGATCCGGCCGAAAACCTGCAGACCGTGCGGGACTATGCCGGGCGGGCCGCCGGCGCCGGCGCGTCGCTGGTGGTGTTCCCGGAAGCGACAATGTGCCGGTTCGGGGCCCCGCTGGCCCCAATCGCAGAACCGGTCGACGGGCCGTGGGCCGACGACGTACGTCGGATTGCGCTTGACGCCGACATCACCGTGGTGGCCGGCATGTTTACTCCCGCCGACGACGGACGGGTCCACAACACGCTGCTGATGGTCGGGCCGGCCACCGATGTCCACTACGACAAGATCCACCTCTACGACGCGTTCGGGTTCACCGAGTCGGCCACCGTCGCCCCCGGACACGATCCTGTCGCGATCACCGTCGACGGAGTGGGAGTGGGGCTGGCCACCTGTTACGACCTCCGTTTTCCCGAGCTGTTCACCACGCTGGCCGGCGCCGGCGCCCAGCTGATCGTGGTCAGCGCGTCGTGGGCCGGCGGACCGGGAAAACTCGAGCAGTGGACGTTGCTCGCCCGTGCCCGCGCCCTCGACTCCACCAGTTACGTGGTCGCGGCCGGACAGGCCGACCCGGGCGAACCACTGGCCTCCAGCGCGCCGACCGGCGTGGGCGGCAGCCTGGTGGCGTCGCCGTTCGGCACGGTGCTGGCCTCGGCGGGCTCAACGCCGGAGTTGCTGGTCACCGACCTGGACCTCGAGCAGGTGACCAAGGCCCGCGAGACAATCGCGGTGCTACGCAACCACATAGCGTTTGCTCATGGTGATAAGGCAGAATCGCGCAGGTGACGAATCCTCAGGGACCCCCAGAGCAGGACGCGTCCTCGCCGTGGGCCCGCCCCGGCGAGCAGAGTTCGCCCACTCAACCGGGGCCGCAGGCCGAATACTCCTATCAACAGCCAACCTCCCCGTCGTATCCGCCGCCGGTCCAGGAATACCCGACGACCCCAGAATTTGAGCAGCCGACCTCGCCCGCCGCCGTCGAGCCGCAAAACCCCAAGCGCCGCTTTGGCTTCCGCGGCGACCCGGTGTCGATCGTGCTGGTTCTGGTCATCGCGGCGGCCCTGGGCATCGCCGCATTGGTCGGCGGTGAAATGTATGCCCGCAATCGCGCCGACCATGTCGTGGCCTCGGCGACCGAGTGCGTGGTCCAGGACGGCGCGACCGCGTCCTTCGGGCCGAGCCCGTTCCTGCTACAGCACCTGATGGGTCGCTACAAGGACATCACCATTCACACCGCGGGACACAACATCCGCAACGCCAAAGGTATGAAGGCCGATATCGAGATTGACAATGTCGACCTGCACGGCAATGCCGATTCCAAAGGCACCATCGGCAAGCTGGACGCCAACATCACCTGGACGTCGGCCGGCATCCAGGAGACCATTCAGGACTCGCTTCCGTTCATCGGCGGCCTGGTCAACAGCGTCACGACCGACCCAAGCGCGGGCACGATCGAACTCAGTGGGGCGATGGGGCTCGGCGCCGTCACCGTCAAGCCGCAGGTCTCCGACGGCCAGCTCACACTGCAGGTCTACAAGGTCAACGCGCTCGGCGTACTCATCCCACACGAGACCGCGCAAACCGCGCTGAACACGTTCACCGCGGCACTGCTCAAGCAGTACCCGCTGGGCATCAAGGCCGACAGCGTCCAAGTGACCAACGACGGCGTGTCAGCTCACTTCTCGACGCAGAACGCATCGATACCCGCAGCCCAAAACGACCCGTGCTTCGCTCATGTCTAACCCGCCAGGCCCCCCGCACGACGAGCCGCAGCGCGGCCGCCCGTCCCGGCCGGCCGGGCCGCCCAACCGCGGTTTCCCGCCGCGCCGCGTGCCGCCGCCGCCGTCGGAATCGCCGACCCGGCACATCCCTGCCCCGGGTCGCCCGCCGCAGCCCTCCGCGAGAGACGTGCCGCGCCCCCAGCAACCTGGGCGACCACCGGGCCGCCCACCGCAACAGCCGGCGCCCCCGCCGAATTACCCACCGCAGCAACCGAACTCGCCTCATCCCGGAATGCCGCCCAACTCGCGGGCGCGGCAGCCCGGCCCTCCGCCACCGGCTCATGAGGATCCGACCAACCGGTTTGCGCGACCGGGATCCCCGCCGGCAACGGGTGAGACCAAAGGCGATGGTGGACGTCGTTTCTTCGCCGACCGCACATCGCTGCTGTTGATCCTGCTGATCGCCGCGCTGCTGGTGATCGCGATTCCGATCGGCGGTGAGTTGTACGCCCGTCATGTCGCCAGCACCAAGGTGGCGAACGCGGTGCAGTGCGAGGTGCAGGACAGCGCCAAGGTGTCCTTCGCGTCCCTCCCACCGGTGTTGTGGCAGTACCTGACCAAGGACTACCCCGACATCTCGGTTCAGACGGCGGGCAACCAGATTCGGTCGGCCAAGGGCATGAAGGTCAGCATCGACATCCGCGACATCAAGCTGAGCAGCAGCGCGAACTCGCAGGGCACGATCGGGTCGATCAGCGGGACGATCTCCTGGTCATCGGATGGCATCAAGCAGTCGATTCAGGACGCCATTCCCGTGCTGGGCAAGTTCGTCAGCGGCGACGTCACCACCGACCCGGGCGCGGGCACTATTTCGCTCAAGGGCATGCTCGACAGCGCCACCGTCAAGCCGCAAATCGTCAACAACGGCCTGTCGCTGCAGGTGGTCAGCTTGACCGCGTTGGGTTCCAGCATGTCGACCACGTCGGTCCAAAATGACCTGGACAACCTGACGTCGAAAGCGACCAAGAACTATCCGCTGGGACTGCACGCCGACAGCATCAAGGTCACCAAAAGCGGTGTGGAGGTCGCGTTCTCCAGCACCAACGCGACCATTCCCGCGAGCGGTGGCGGTAGCCAAGACCCCTGCCTGGCCAACCTTTAGCCCGCCCGGCGACGATGCAGAGCGGGTAGCGCGATGAGGAGGAGCCGGGCCATTTAGCCCGCCCGGCGACGATGCAGAGCGGGTAGCGCGATGAGGAGGAGCCGGGCCATTTAGCCCAGCGCGTCGAGCACGGCGCGGGTGCCGGACAACCCCAGCCGGGTGGCGCCGGCCTCAAGCATCTCCAGTGCAGCTGCTGCCGTACGAATTCCGCCGCTGGCTTTGACTCCGAGCCGGCCGCCGACGGTATCGGCCATCAGCGCGACGGCGGCCACTGACGCTCCGCCGGCAGGATGGAAACCCGTCGAGGTCTTGACGAAGTCCGCGCCGGCGTCCTGCGCGGCACGGCACACGGCGACCAGCGTCTGTTCATCGGCGAAGGCCAGCAACGCGGCCGACTCGACGATGACCTTCAGCACGGCGGTGGGGACTGCCGCGCGCACCGCGGCGATCTCCGACTGCACCGCTTCGATGTCGCCGGCGATCGCGGCGCCGACGTCGATCACCATGTCGACTTCGCTGGCGCCGAACGTCACGGCCAGCGTCGCTTCCCCCGCTTTGATCTCGGGCATGTGCTTGCCCGACGGAAATCCAACGACCGTGGCAATCGGAAGCCCGGCCAGGGTCGCGTGCGGCACCATCGACGGCGAGACACAGACGGCGTAGACGCCCAGCGCCGCGGCCTCTTGCGCAACCGCGGCAACCTCTACGACGGTGGCCTCGGGCTTGAGCAGGGTGTGATCGACGAGGGCGGCGACTTCATCGCGGGTCCATGTCATCAAAACGACTCCTGCCCGCCGCCGGGATTACAGCCGGTGGTGACCATCGTCGCGTCGTCGACGACGGGTCGCCACGGCTCCAGGTTCCAGCTGGCCTTACCGGGCTGGCCATTCTCGGCAAAATCCCAATGGCAGCGGAATTGTTCGCGCATACCGGGAGTATCGGCCTGCGGCGCCAACCTGAGCACCTCGGCCCAGGCCTCGCCGGCCTCCGGGCTCAGCGATCCGAGTCGTTTGGCGGCCGCGCGGCCCGACGTCGTCGGATACACCCGAAGGCTGGACAGTTGGCTCCAATGCGCCCACTGCACGTGCTCGACGAACGGCGGCGAGTAGGGGCGGGCGCTCACCGCACCCGGATCGGCGGACGCCGGGGCCGCGCCGAACACGCCGATCACTGCCACCGCGAGGATGCAGAATCGCATGGCGCTATCGCGACTTGCCCTGGATCTCAAGGAGTTTGGGCCGCACGTCGACCCAGTAGACGCCTGCCGCGCACGACGCGGCCACCGCTCCCATCACCTGCAGAATCCAACCGAGCGGAACAGCCAGACCCAAAATCACCAGCCACACCGGCTTGGTCAGCTTGTCGGCGGCCGTGTAGGCATCGGGTCGCTGCATCGCCGCGTGCACAAACGCGTAAAGCGTCATCAGCAGCACGCCAACTCTCAGGTAGAAAACGACGATATTCACCAAGTCCACCCGCTAAGCGTAGGCGGGTGCCGCCAGAAACGTCGACTCCGAGTCACCCCTGCGGGCGACTCGGAGTCGAGTGGTCGATCAGACTACTTCTGGGTGACCTTCTTGGCCGGAGCCTTCTTGGCCGGAGCCTTCTTGGCGGGTGCCTTCTTGGCCGGGGCCTTCTTGGCGACGCTTCCCACGGCCGTCTGGGCCTTCTTGGCGGCCGCGTCGGTCTTCTTGGGCAGTTCGATGCCGACCAGCTTGGCGGCGCGCTCGCCCACCGCACGGGTCTGCGACGCCACGGTGCCCAGCGCTTCCTGGGTCAGCTCGACCGCCTGGTCGACGTACCCCTCGGCACGCTCCGACACGTCGTCCAGACCGGACTGGCTGCGCAGGCGCTCCAGGGCGGCCTCGCCGCGCTCGACCAGGTCGTTGTAACGCGAGGTCGCGGCCTCGACGTAGCCCTCGGCGGCGCTACGCAGCTCGTCGGCGGTGAACTTTTCGCGCAGGTCACGCAGCTGCTCGGGCAGGTCCTCTTGCAGTTTGGTCAGGCGAGCGCGGCTCTCCTCGACCCGGCTTCGGGTGTCGGTGCGGGTCTCCTCGGCGCGGTCACGCAGCTCGGTGAGCAGGTCGTTGACCGTGGCCAGGGCCAGGTCGGCGGCGCCTAGCGCGGCAAGCAGCGGGGCCTTCAGGTCGTCGATCGACGGGTTGTTGTCTGCCATGGTGATTCCTCTCGTCATTCTTGGTGTAAGTCGGGGGTTGTGATGCAGGGTTTTGCAATCGGGCGTCCGGGTTTATGCAGTGGTGTTCTCCTCCCGGGCAACCGCGTTTTGCTGCGCGAAGGACGCGTACATGTCCAGCAGGACCTGCTTCTGTCCTTCGGTGATCTTCGCGTCGGCAACGATGGCGTCGCGGACTTCGCCCTTCGGGCCCGGCTCTAGCATTCCGGCCTGGACGTAGAGCACCTCGGCGGAGACCCTCAATGCCTTGGCGAGCTGATTCAGCACGCCGGCCGAAGGTTTGCGCAATCCACGCTCGATCTGGCTGAGATACGGATTGCTGACACCGGCTTTTTCCGCCAACTGCCGCACCGACACCTGCGCCGCCTCACGCTGCGCTCTGATGAAGCTGCCGATATCCGACGCAGCGGTGGTCACCACTGCAGCAAGGTTTTCATCTTGCGGCACAGTTACTCCTCGCGTCGGCTCGTCGGTACGGACGCGCTCACGCTAGCTAACAGGTGCTAACTTTTGCAAGCACCGTTAGCAGGGCGAAGAACTTTTGCAAGCACCCTCAGAACACAAGCTGGGCCATCGCGTAGATAATCAGCCCGGCCAACGACCCCACCACCGTTCCATTTATCCGGATAAACTGCAGGTCACGGCCCACATGCAATTCGATGCGCCGACTGGCCTCCCCAGCATCCCAGCGTTCGATGGTGTCGGTGATGATCGCTGTGATCTCGATCCCATATTGGGCGACCACATGTTCAGCGCCGCGCACGATCCAGTTATCGACCTTTTTGCGCAATTCCGCGTCGTCGCGCAGCGATTCCCCGATCTGAATTACCGCGCCAGCAATGCGTGTGCGCAAGGCACTGGATGGGTCGTCGACGCCTTCGAGCACCAACCGCTTGAGCGTCTTCCACGCCGTCCCGGCGGCGCCTGCGACCTCGTCGCGTGACATCAACTGCTCTTTGACTGCCTCGGCGCGCGCGATCGTGGCGTCGTCGTGCTGTAGGTCGTCGGCGAACTCGAACAAGAACTTGGTCGCCGAACGGCGCAGCTCATGTCCCGGATTTCGACGAACTTTGTCGGTGAAGTCCATCAACTCGCGATGGATGCGATCACCGACGAGATGGTCGATGAATCGCGGCGACCACGTCGGTGAGTCGCGCTCGATCACTCGCTGGATCACCTCGCCGGCATTCAGCGACCACTGGAACGCCCGGTCGGCCAACAACTGGATCAAGGCTTCTTGGCGGTTTTCGGCGAGCAACGTGGACAGCATCCGCCCCACTGGCGGGCCCCACTGTGGTTCGGCGATGCGCCGCACGATCATCCGGTCGATCACGTGCTGGACGTCCTCGTCGCGCAGCAATTCCACCAACACCCGCAGGACCGTCGCCGATTCGGCGGCCACCCGCTCGGCGTGCGACTGCTCCGACAGCCATTTGCCCAACCGGCTCGGGATCTGTGCGTCCCGAATCTTGGTGCCGACAACCTTCGGCGACAGGAAGTTCTCCCGCACGAAAGTGCCCAGACCCTCGCCGAGCTGGTCCTTCTTACGCTTGATGATCGCGGTGTGCGGGATCGGGATGCCCAGCGGGTGGGTGAACAGCGCGGTCACCGCAAACCAGTCCGCGAGCGCGCCGACCATCCCGGCTTCGCCGGCGGCCCCCACGTAGCCGATCCACGCTGCGGTCATGCCGTCGGCTTGCGCCCACCGGCAGCCGAGAAACACCGCAGTGGCACCCACCAGGAAGCCGAGCGCGACAACCTTCATCCGGCGCAGTGCACGCTGCCGCTCGGCGTCGGCTTGCGGGTCGGCTCCAGCGAACGACTCGGCGAAAGACGCCGCTCTGCTCGGGTCGCTCGGCAGCAACGATGCCAAGTCCCCGGGCGCTGGCTGGGGACGCTGCGGATCGGCTCGGTGCCTGGGCCCCGACGCCGGTCGCCCGTTCAGTCCGACTGCCAC
>NZ_JBYCLD010000379.1:0-11474 GCF_057473725.1 Mycobacterium sp. TH-M11
TGGTCGCGGCCGGCCAGCCAGGACACGAACCGGCGATAAGACCCCGGTGTCGGCAGTCGTTGCCCGTCGTAGCTGGCGAACAATTCGCGCACCAGGATCGGCAGCGACCAGCCATCCATCACGATGTGGTGATTGGTCAGCACAAACCGATGGGAATCCTCAGCGAGGCGGATCAACGCCGCTCGAAATACCGGCTGGTCGCCCAGGTCGCACACCGCCGCCCGCTCGGCGGCGCAGACCCGCTCGATCTGCTCGGCCACGCTGCCCTCGGCGCCGTCGACGTCGAGATCGATGTCGACATAGCGCCACGGCACCCACGGATCGGCGGGGACGATCTGCACCGGCTCGTCGAACTGCTCGGAGAACCGGGCCGCCACGTGCGGATGCCGATGCGCCACCGCATGCAATGCGTCCCGCAACCGGTGCACATCGACAGGACCGGACAGCCCGATATCGAGTTGCACCGCGTACACGTCGTCGGCACTGCCCCGCGTCGCATTGGCGTGAAACAACAGCCCTTGCTGCAATGGAGTCAGCGGCAGAACATCAGCGATCCGCATACAACCGCTCGAGCTCGTCAATCTGCTGCTGGCTCAACGGAGTAAGCGCAATATCCGAGGGAGTCAACCCGCCCCCGCCGTGGCGGACGTGCGCACAAATCCCGGCCAGGGCCTCGAACCACAAGCCGCTCAGCCGGCGGACCTGCGTTTCGTCGAGCACCGAGGTCGCCCATGTCCATGTCGCGTGCAGATACGGGCCGGCATCGGTGTCGACGGTGCCGGCGTTGAGTTCCAGGGTGTGTGCCAACGGCATCGGCAACCGCGAGCTGACGCGCAGACGAGCCAGGCCGTCGTGGCAGATCCCCCACCCGTCGCCGGATTCGTCGGTGGCCGTGCCTGCCCGCCCGAGGTAGTTGAAGCCGATCGTAGGGTCGGGCCCGAAGGGGTCCAGATCAGGATTCAGATAGCGCAACACGCCGTAGCTCAACGGCTCCGGCAGCGTCCGGAGCTGCTCTTTGGCGTCCTTGACCAGCGTCCCCAGCTCCGGTTCGCCGGCCACCACCTGCGCCCAGGACAGCCCGCCGACAGCCAGCGCGACCGGATATTTGGCGGTGAACCATCCCACCGTGCGCGACAGGTCGACGTCGGGGCTCAGCTCGTCGTCGCGGCCGTGGCCCTCCACGTCGATGCCGATCGGTGTGCCGCCGGTACCCAGGAACTCCGCGCATGCCAAGGCGAAGGCGATCAACAAAATATCGTTGATCCCGGCATGAAACGCGGTCGGCACCTCCGCCAGCAGCATGCTGGTGGTCTCGGTATCCAATGACACCGCCACGTTTCCCGCGCTGACGTAGGTGTCGACGTCGGGGCGCGCCGCGGGCAGCGCGGCCGGGATCGCCGCGATCCGCCGCCACACGAACGCGTGCTCCACGACTTCTGGACGGCGGGCATGCTCGAGCAGTAGCTCCGACCACCGGGCGAACGACGTCCCAGGCGCCGGCAGCTCGATCGGATGCCCGCTGCGGCGCTGGGACCAGGCGATGTTGAGGTCCTCCAACAGGATTCGCCACGACACCCCGTCGACGGCCAAATGGTGCACCATCGACACCAGCCGACCCGTGGAGACCACCCACAGCGCGCTCAGCATCACCCCGGCCGCCGGGCTCAACCGCGAACGAGCCTCGATCACCGCCTCATCGGTCAACACCTCGACGACCTGCAGGCAGTCCCGCGCATCCACCGAACCGGCGTCGGGCACCTGCAGCGACCAGCCTCCGGCACCGTCGTCTTCGACGCGTAGCCGCAGCATGGCGTGCCGATCCAGCAAGGTCTGCAACAACACCAGCACGTCGGACTCGTTGACGCCGGCCGGGGCCTGCACCACCGCCGTCTGGTTGAAGTGCTCGACCGGGCCGTCGATGTCGTGCAGCCAGCGCATGATCGGGGTGGCAACCACTGTTCCGATGCCCTCATCGGCCGGGCCGGCCACCCCGCGGGCCACGCCGGCCAGTCTGGCCACCGTCTGCTCGACGAAGACATCGCGTGGCCGGCAGACCAGGCCTGCGGCCCGCGCCCGGGCCACCACCTGCATCGCCAAGATACTGTCGCCGCCCAGCTCGAAGAACGATTCGTCGACCCCGACCTGCTCCAGTCCCAGCACCTGGGCGTAGATGCCGACCAGGATCTCCTCCACGGCATGGGTCGGGGCGCGGTACTGCTCCGCGTGCTGATATTCCGGTGCGGGCAGGGCGCGGGTGTCGAGTTTGCCGTTGACCGTCAACGGCAGCGCATCGATCGCCACCACCGCGGCTGGGACCAGGTAGGCCGGGAGCTGCTCGGCCAGCGCGGCCCGCGCGGTGGCCGGATCCGCGGTCCCGGTGACATACCCGACCAGCCGCTTGTCGCCGGGACGGTCTTCGCGGGCGATCACCACCGCCTGCTCGACCCCGGCCAGTGCGCTCAGCGCCGCCTGGACTTCACCGAGTTCGATGCGGTGTCCGCGGATCTTGACCTGCTGGTCGGCGCGGCCCATATAGCGCAGCTGCCCATCCGTGCCCCACCACGCCAAATCGCCGGTGCGATACATCCGGGCGCCGGGCTCCCCTAGCGGACACGCCACAAACCGCGACGCCGACAACCCGCCCCGGCCCACGTAGCCGTAGGCCAGCCCGGCTCCGGCCACATACAACTCCCCGACCACCCCGGCCGGCACCGGCCGAAGCCAGGTGTCGAGCACGAAGAAGCCGAGATGGGCCAACGGCACCCCGATCGGGCTGGTGGTGCTGTCGATATCGCTCTGGAAAATCTCCCGGAACGACGCGTGCACCGTCGTCTCGGTGATGCCGTACATGTTGATCAGGCGCGGGAATCCCGGGTGGGCTTGCAGCCACGGAGCCAGCCGGTGCGGTTCCAGCGCTTCGCCGCCGAACACCACGGCTTGTAGCTTCAGCGCGCCGCCCAGCTCCGGCTGCAGCGTGTCGGCGGTTTGCAGCGCATAAAACGCCGACGGGGTCTGGCTCAGCACCGTGACCTGTTCGGTCACCAACAGAGCGTGCAGATCTTCCGGTGAGCGGACTACCGCGTCGGGGACCACCACTACGCGGCCGCCGTAGAGCAGCGCACCCCAGATCTCCCACACCGAAAAGTCGAAGGCCAGCGAATGGCACTGCGACCACACCTGTCCGGCCAACTCCAGATCGCTATCGAGGGTTTCCAGCAGCCGCGTCACGTTACGGTGGGCAACAGCCACACCCTTCGGCGTCCCGGTAGTGCCCGAGGTGTAGATGAGGTAGGCGATTTCGTCGGGCGCCGGCCCCGGTAGCGCGGTCACCGGCTCGCCGGCAAGAGCGGGATCGTCGACATCGATGATCACCAGGTCATGGCCGGCCAACTGCGGCCGGTGCTCGGCGGCGGTGATCGCGGCGATCGGCGCCGCATCGCTGAGCACGAACGCAATCCGGGTGGCCGGCACCGACGGGTCGATCGGCACGTACGCCGCGCCCGTTTTCAGCACCGCCAGCATCGCCACGACTGCCTCCGCCGAGCGGGACAACAGCAGTGCGACCCGCTGCCCGGGTCCGACGCCCGCGCGGTCCAACCGATGCGCCAATCGGTCGGCGGCCTGCTCGACCTGGCGATAGGTCCACGACCGTGGCACGTCGCTGATCGCGACCGCCTCGGGGGCGCGGGCGGCTTGCGCGGCGAACATCGCCGGAATCGACGCCGGTGCCGGTGCCGGCTCAGTCAACACGGCCCGGTTGCCCCAGCCATCCAGCCGGGCCTGCTCGTCGTCGTCGAGCAGGTCCATCGAGGAGAGCAGTCGGTCCGGATCGGCCGCCATCGCCACCAACAGCCGGCCCAGCCGTCGCGCGATATCGACGGTGTCGTCATTCGACAACGGCCCACCGGCACCTGCCGTGCTGAGGAAAAGCTGGTCGCCGGCGCCGGAGAAGATCAACCCGAAGTCGCCTACCTGTCCCGGATTGGTGAACGACGCGGATGCCTCGACGCCGGCGAAGTCCATGGTGATCTTCGACGGCATGAAGTTGACGCTCACCCGGTTGGCGCGGTGCTCCGAGCCGTAGGGCCGGCCCTTGCGTTCCAGGGCGTGCACCGGAAAACGCTGATGCTGCAGCGCTTCCCGTATCCGGGTGTCGACGTGTTCGCAGAAACCGGCGACGGTGGCGCCCGGCGGAACCCGCAAGACCAGCGGCACCGCCCCGGAAACCATCCCGGGCAGCAATTTCGATTCCGGACGTACCCGACGGCTGACCGGGAAGTCGAGCACCACCTCGGGGCCCGCGGCGCACCGCCCTCGCACCAAGAGGGCACACGCCGCGGTGATGACCGACGATCGAGGCATGTTCCACTTCTGCGACAACTGCTGAATCTGGCGGAGCACGGCGGGGTCCAGCCGAACCGGCGCACCGGGCAACCGCAGATCACCCGCGCCCGCGGTACTCGCCGGCGGGTAATTCGGTTCGCTTTCCGGTGGCAGGTTCTCGGTCCAGTAGGCCTGATCGTCCTGATAATCCGTGGATGCTTCGTACTCCGCCTCGCAGCGAACCAGGTCCTGCAACGAGCCGAAGAAGGTCGGTGGAAGGGGCGCATTGGACGCCATCGCCGCGTAGACAGTGGCGATCCGATGGGCCAGCAGCGTGATGCCGGACCCGTCGATGACGATGTGGTGGAAGCACCCGAACAAGTGGAACTCATCGGCCCACGTTTGGAAGAGCGCAAATCTGAACAGCGGCCCGGTCGCCGGCATGGGGGTGCCCTGGATCGACGCGGCTATCCGACGCGCTTCGGAGACCGGCTGTTTCGATTCGCTGAGGTCGTAGAAGGCGATCTCGATATCCGGGTCGAGCACCCGCTGTCGAACCTGGCCATCGCCCTCGACGATGGCGGCCCGGGCCGGTTCGGCTTCCTGCATCACTCGGCGGATCGCCCGGTCCAGCAGATCGCGCCGCACGGTGCCGTCGAATCGCACAAGCACGCCGAGTTGCCATTCCGTACCGGAGCGACCGGTTTCCTGGGCGAGCCAAATGTCTAGTTGTCCCCGCGTCAGCGGGAGTGAGCGGTCATCATGATCCATCCGGATTACCCATCGAGACCCCCTTGCCCGTCGCCAACCTCTCGCGCAGACTCTTCGGCCGAATGTCAGGCCAGTGCTCTTCGATGTAGTCCAGACACGCCGCGCGGTCCCCCTCGCCGTACACCACCTGCCAACCGGCCGGAACATCCGCGAAAGTCGGCCACAGGCTGTGTTGCTCCTCGTCGTTGACCAACACAAAAAAGCTGCCGTCGGCGTCGTCGAACGGATTGATGCTCACGCGTCTCCAGACGGTCTACTCGACATGGGTGTAACAAGTTCTAGACGATACTAAAAGGCCCGACGGGTTGTCTAAGCGATCGGATGAAAAATCTTTAAAAGTGGACATGATGGGGAGCTGCAGGGCGCAGTTGGGACCGCAAGATGCGGTACTCCAACACGCCGGCCCGCATCTGCTCGTAGATCGCGGACCCCGGAAGCGCCAGAAAGTTGGCCACCCGGGCATTTCCGTCGCCGTACACCTGCTCCCAGTTGCTGCTCGCCAGATCGCGCGAGGCCAGTACGTTCGCGGTGATGTCGCGGTCGTCGACGGTGACAAACCCCAACTTCTTCAGCCGTGCCCGGACGTAGTCCCAGTCGTCCGGGCTCAGGAAGTCGGTATGCAAAAACCATGCTCCCGGCCGGCAGATCCGGCGGACTTGGCTCAGGAACGTGGGCAGGTTCCCGTACGAATGCGACGACTCGACATTGAGGACGGCGTCGCACGATTCGTCGGCCAGCGGGATGTTCAAGGCGTCGCCCACCCGGAAGTCCGTCGAATCGGAGAGGTGCGTCTTTCGGCAGAACCCGATCGCTTCCGCGGACATGTCAATGCCGATGACCGCAGCGTTGAACTTTTCCGCGACGAGCCGGGAGTTGCCGCCGCGCCCACAGCCGATTTCGACGACGGTGCGGTCGTTCAGGTCGATCGAGCCGATCACCTCGAACACCAGCCGGACCGAATTGGCGTTGAAGGTGCCGTCGCGCACGGCGAACGCCGATTCGTTGTCGGAATCCGTTGGCACATAGCCGTAATTGAGGAAAAACGACGAGTCAGCCACGCCGATGTCTTCGAGGCGGCGGCTCAGCAGATCGTAAAAGCTGTGCCACCCGTCGGCGGTTGTCGACAGTAGGTCATCAGCCAGGTACGCCGACATCGCACCCCGGGAGTCATCGTGCATCGAAGGCCTAGTCTGTTGATCCATAGGGTCGCCTTACCCGGCAGTTCCGGCCGCGGCGACGGGTTCGACCCCGACCGACTCAGGCACCTGACCGGCCAGGTATTCGGCCAGCGACCCGATGGTCGGATAGTCGAACACCGCGGTCGCGGTGATCGTGAACGCACCGCCGAATTGGGGGAGCAACCTGTTACTGAACTCGACTGCCATCAGCGAATCCGTGCCCAGTTCCAGGAACCGACTGGTTGCGGCGGGCGGTTGCGCGAGCCTCAGGAAGTTCTGCACTTCGCGCCGGAGGTACTCGGTGAGGAAGCTGCCGCGCTCGGTCTCGGGCACCTCGTGCAGCCGCCGGAGCAACTCGCTGTCGCCGGTCGCCGCCGCGACGGCACTCGGGAGCACGTGGTCCAGGATCGCGGGGCGAATGCCGCCGAGCCCCTTCGCTGCGCGCTGCCAGTTGGCTTTCAGGACGGTGGCCTGCGCGGTTCCGTGGGCGATGATCTCGCTGAGGCCGTCCAGCGCGACCGAGGGCTCCAGTGGAATCAGCCCTTGCGCACTGAGATTGACCCGCGCGGCATGTGAGGCGGCCATGCCGCCCTTCGCCCAGGGGCCCCAGTTGATGCTGGTCGCGGGCAAACCCCGCGCCCTGCGGTCGGCAACGAGCCCGTCGAGCAGCGCATTGGCCGTCGCGTAGTTGGCCTGTCCGGGTGAACCGATCACGCTGGACGCCGACGAGTACACCATGAAGAACTCGAGGTCGTCGTCTCGCGTCAGCCGATCCAGGTGGTAGGCGCCGAACGCTTTGGGCGCCAATACCGTCTGGAACCGCTCCAGGCTCTGCTGGGTGAGCAGCGCGTCGTCGAGCACGCCCGCCAGGTGTGCCACGCCCGCCAGCGGCGGCAGTTCGGCCCGGATCCGCTCGATCAGCGCTGCGGCCTGCGCCGCATCGCCGATGTCGGCGGTGAAGGTGTGGATGCGGCAGCGGTACCGCTCGGCCATGTCGGCAATGGTGCGCTGCGCATCGGCGTCCGGCATCCGTCGACTGGTCAGCACGATGTCGCCGGCGCCGAGCTGGGCCAGGTGCGCTGCGGTGTGCAGACCGAGTGCGCCGACGCCGCCGGTGATCAGATAGCTCCGATCACCGCGCGGCTGTAGCGGTTTGGGCATCTGCAACACGATCTTGCCGATGTGCCGTGCCTGTTGCATGCGACGGAACGCGGTCTTCGCCTCGGTGATCGGGTAGACCTCGGCGGCAATGGGCGCAAGCTCGCCGCCCACCATGCTGTCCGCCAATTCGGCCAGCAAGTTACCGGTCCGCTCGGGCTCGTGCTCGATGCAGTAGTCCAGGGCGATGATCTCGTAGTCGATATCGGGACGGGCCGCCGCCATCTGCTCGCGCGTCCAGATGTCCCGCTTGGCGATCTCGGCGAACCGGCCGCCCGGCGCGGTGGCCCGCACGGTCGCTTCGATGAACCCCTCGTTGGTGAGGCTGTTGAGCACCACGTCGACGCCCGCACCGCCGGTGTCGGCCAGGATCTGGTCGGCGAAATCGGTGCTGCGCGAGTCGTAGACGTGTTCCACACCCAACTCGCGCAGCGCCGCCCGCTTGTAGGTGCTGGCGGTCGCGAAGACGGTCGCACCGCGCTGCCGGGCTATCTGGATCGCCGCCAAACCGACACCGCCGCTGGCGGCGTGAATCAGCACCCGGTCGCCGGGCCCCACCTTCGCCCAGTCGAACGCAAGCCGGGTCGTCAACGCTCCCGCGGGGATGGTGGCCGCGGCTACCGTGCTCACGCCGCCCGGCACCGGCGCCAGGAACTGGGCCGGCACATTGACCCGGCTGGCGAAACCGCCCGGCATGAAGCCGAAGACACGCTCGCCGACCTCGAATTCGGTGACGCCGTCGCCCAACGCCGTGACGACGCCGGCGAGGTCGCCGCCCCCGACCCGTCCGGGATCGCCCGGATACAGGCCGAGCACGTTGAGCACATCCCGGAAGTTGAGGCCCGCGGCCTCGACCCTGATCTGCACCTGCCCCGCGCTGGGTGGCGGCACGTGTGCCTCGACCAGCCGAAGGTTGTCGATGGCGCCGCGTTCGGTCGGCTCCAGCAGGTAATCGCCGGCACGCGGTATCGGCAGATGGCCGTCGCGCGACCACGGCAGCAGTCGCGGCACCAAGTACTTTCCCTGACGCAGCGCGAGCTCAGGTTCCTCGACGGGTGAGCCGGTCGCGCCGAGCAGCGCAGCCAGTGCGTGGCCGGCGTCGTCGGACCCGTCGCAGTCGACCAGCCGGCAATTCAGGGCCGGTTGCTCGCTGATGACGGTGCGGCCAAAACCCCACAGCGCCGACTGCACCGGGTCGACCGGTTCGCCGGCCTCGGTCGCCACGGCCCGTTCGGTGACGATCCACAGCCCGCCGGTCAGTTTCAGGTCCGGCTGGGCCTGCAACGTCCGGACGACGGTGAGCAGTTGATCGATCTCGTTCTCCAGCCGCGCGGCGAATTCGGCACTCGGCTCTGGCGCGCCGGGACGCCGGTTGCTGCGCCAGACGATGCCCGAGACCGGGGCGCCGCGCTCGGCCGCCCGGGTGAACAGCCGACTCCACGAGTCCGGATCGGTGTTGTGGTCCAACGAGACGCAATCGGGAAGGGCGGCGGCCAACTCGTCGAATCCGGCGATCAGCCAGGTGCCGTCGCCGCCCGCGGTGCCCGCTGCCGGCGGCGATATCTCCTGCCAGCCAAGGGTGTACAGGTGCCGGGTGCCGTCGCCGCCGAGTCCGCGCAACAACGCCTCGCGGGGCGCCCGTTTGACGGTGAACTCGCGGATTTCGCCGAGCTGGCGGCCGTCCCGATCCACGAAATCGAGGTCGAAGACCTGGGTTTCGCTGTCGATGCCGCCGCTCTGCCAGCGCGCGCGGCAGTAGAACCGCTTGGGCAGCCGCTCACGCAGCACCACTCGTCCATAGCGAAGCGGCAGGTAGAGATCGGCGACGGCGCCGTCTTCGGCGGCCGCGAGCTCCGCCGGGAAGGCGGGGAAAGCGATTCCGGTGCACAGGTCGAGCAGCACCGGATGGATCGGCTCGCTGCCCAGCTGTTCGGCGAGTTCGTCGCCGATGGCGATATCGCCGACCGCTTCACCGTCGCCGGCCCACAGCGATTTGAGCGAGGTGGACCAGGTCGGGCCCCACGTCAGCTCCATGTCGGCGAAGGTGTCGAACAGCTGCTGCGGCCGGGTGCGGCCCAACCGTTCGCAGGCGGCATCGATGGATTCGGTCGGCGGCGGTGCGTCGTCGGTATCGGCGACGATCCGGCCGTCGGCGTTCAACGACCACTCGGATTCGCGATCACCGTACGGGCGGCTGTGCACCTGGAAGGTCCAGCCGCCGCCGTCTTCGACCGGGTGAACGGTCAGCTGCACCTCCCGGGAGGTCTTCTCGCCCAGGATGATCGGCTCGTAGAAGAAGACGTCGCGGATCTGCGCCGGGGTTCCGACCGCGGCAATGGCCATCGTCGCGTAGGTTGCGCCCGGAACGACCACCGTGCCGTAAATGACGTGATGGGCCAGCCACGGCTGCGTTTTGACGGACCACCGGCTGGTGTAGACGGCGTCGCCGGAGGCGAGATCCTTGGCGCTGCCCAGGATTCCCGACCCGACAGCACCATCGCTGCGGATGTCGGCTGTCTTGGGCCAGAAGCGACGCCGTTGGAACGGATAAGTGGGCAATCCGAACGTGTGACGCGGCCGCTGGTGCAGCGCCGCGAAATCGGGCCGGTGCCCGGCGACGTAGGCCGCGGCCAGCGCTTCTGTCATCTGACGATGGGCGTCGGTGTTCTTGCGCAGCGACACGATCGGCTGCGGAGCGGGCGACGATTCCGGCCAGGCCGCCAGCGCGGCGACGGTCAGAATCGGTTGCGGACCGATCTCCATCAGCACCGAACAGCCGAGCTGCGCCACGGTGTGCACGCTCTGGGTGAACTGCACCGGCTGCCGGGAATGCCGCCGCCAGTAGCCGCCGTCCAGCGGGGTTTCCGCGGTGATGACCTCGCCGGTGCGGTTGCAGACCAGGGGCAGGGTAGGCACCGCGAATTCGAATCCCTGTGCATAGGACTCGAATTCGTCGAGTGCTGGGTCCAGTAGCTCGGAGTGGAAGGCGTGACTGGTGTCCAGCCAGGTGCAGCGGACTTCTTCGTCGGTCAGCCTGGCCACAATCTGTTCCAGATCCGCGACCGGGCCCGAGAGCACGGTGTTGGCGCCGTTGTAGGCGGCGACGGAAATGTGGGGGAATTCGGCGGCGACGTGCTCTACCCGTTCGGCGTCGGCGAAGACCGCCACCATCCGCCCGCCCTCGGGCAGATTGCCGAACAGCCGACCGCGTTCGGCCATCAGTCGTGCCCCGTCCTCGAGGCTGAACACGCCCGCCACGCACGCCGCGGCGTACTGGCCCACGCTGTGCCCGAGCACCACATCGGGCTCGATGCCCCAGGACTGCCACAACCGGGCCAGGCCCATCTCGACGGCGTACAGCGCCGGTTGCGCAAAAGAGGTGTGCCGCAGTGTTTTCCCGCCGTCCTCGGCGGTGTCAGCCTCGTCGGCGTCGGCGTCGGTGTCGAACAGCACGTCCAGCAGTGGACGCGGCAGCAGTCCCTCGACGGCCTCCGCGCATCGCCGCACGACGTCGGCGAACACCGGTTCGGTGTCGAACAACTCGCGTGCCATGCCCGGGTATTGACTGCCCTGACCGGTGAACAGCCACGCTGTCTTCGGCCGGTCGCCGCACACGCCGCGCAGCGCGCCCGGCCCCAACCGATCCTCGGCCAACCCGGCCAGCAACTCGCGGCCGCCCTGAACCGAATCCACCACGAGCGCGGCCCGGTGCTCGAAATGCGACCGTCCCACTCCGGCGGTGAAGCACACATCGGCGAGGTCGGCCTGCGGGTGCGCGTCCAGCCAGTCCCCGTATCGCTGCGCCAACGCCGTCAGCGCCTGCGGTGATCGTGCCGAGAGCGGCAGCACGCCAACGAATTCCGCTGCTGCCGGCTCGGGATCGCCTGCCGGTTGGGACGGGGCTTCCTCGATGAGGACGTGCGCATTGGTGCCGGAGAATCCGAAGGAGCTTGTTCCGGCGCGACGGGGTCGGCCGCCGGTCTGCCAGGGAATCGCCTTGTCCACCACCCGGACCGGCAGCGAAGCCCACGGAATGTTCGGCGA
>NZ_JBYCLD010000380.1:0-4190 GCF_057473725.1 Mycobacterium sp. TH-M11
AGGATGTGGAGATCAAGGCCGGCGCGGTGGAACGCCCACTGATCGGCAAAGCCACGCTCGAGGCCACCATGTACTCGGTCGACCTGACCGATGCATCATGGCTGATCAGGCCAGATGCCACGTTGCCGGTCGGCAGGCTGGAGAGCCGGATCATCATCGACTCGCTGCATCTGGGTCGCTACCTGGGCATTCGGGACCTGATAGTCGAAGCCCCGGCCAAAGACACCAACACAGCGAGCGGCGGTACCACCGAATCGGGGATTTCCGGCAGCCACGACCTGGTGTTCAGCGGAACACCGAAAGCCTTCGGCAAACGGGTCAGCGTCGCGGTCGATCTGTCGATGGCCGGCACCGACAACACCACGCTGGTGTTCACCCCCACCGGCGTGCTCACCGGCCCCAACACCGCAAATCAGAGCGTGCCGGACGACAAACGCGATGCGGTGCTCGCCGCCTTCGCCGGCACGTTGCCCGATCAGAAGTTGCCGTTCGGCGTGGCGCCGACCACCGAGGGCGCCCGAGGCTCCGACGTGATCATCGAGGGTGTCAGAACGGGATTAACAATCACCCTCGATGGGTTCAACCAGGCATGACCTGCGTCCGCGGCGATTACCGCAACAGCGCACTCCGGGAGCAGCGGCCGGGGCGGTGCCCATGACGGGAGCGGTGGTGGCGGTTCTCGCAGCGCTGGCGGGGGCGGCGATGGTCGGCTGGCTGATGACCCGCCGGTCGGGCGCCGTCCGCGCGACTGACCCCGCCCGGAATCTCGACACCACCGGCTTGGGCCTGTCGACGGCGGGGCCGACCGTCGTGCATTTCAGCGCATCGTGGTGCGGACCCTGCACGCAGGTGCGTCGAGTGGTCGACCAGGTGTGCGCCAGTCTTGAGCACGTTGCGCACGTCGAAATTGATTTGGACGCCAACCAGGCCGCGGCACAGCGCCTTTCGGTATTGTCACTGCCCACCACGTTCATTTTTGATGCCGACGGCAAGCAGCGTTACCGCACCTCGGGGGTGCCGAAAGCCGATGACTTGCGATCGGCTTTGGCGCCTCTGTTGGCCCGATGACGCCGCCGTTGGGTACGCTGTCCGGTATGTCCGCCCGCGTTGAGCTCTCGCTCACTCGTCGCCGCGCAGTTGTGCTGTGCCGCGTTGCGGGCTGCTGTTGTTGTAGCTGCTGAGTAGCCGCGCCTTCTCGCGCCGCGCTCGGAGCAACCAGATCCCCGTGGCGTGTCGCCACATCAGTCGTGCCTAGAGCAATTCAGGAGCAGCATCATGTCGGATCCCAAAACCGCTGGTCAGGTCGACGTCCGGGGGCCACGCTTCGCGGCCTGGATCACCACCGCGGTCCTCGTAATCGCCCTCATCGTCTCCGGAATCAGCCCATTCGCCGCCGGCGAGATCTTGGGCGTGCAGTCCATCGTCTTCGCGATCGGCGCGCTGGCGGGGCCTCAAAGCCACCCGTATGGCCGGGTGTTCGCGAAACTGGTCGCACCGCGGCTGAGCCCGGTACGCGAGCGTGAGCCCGTTCCACCGCTGAAGTTCGCTCAACTGGTCGGATTGATCTTCGTCGCCCCGGCTGCGATCGGGTTCGTCAACGGCGCCGTGCTGTTTGGCGCCGTGCTCACCGCTGCGGCGCTGGCCGCCGCATTCCTGAACGCGGCCTTCGCCATCTGCCTGGGCTGCCAGCTCTACCCGCTGGTGGCGCGCCTGAAGCCGGCGCAGAGCACCACGTAGCGATCGAAAGGATTCCTCATGGCGCGCTCCGACGTGCTGGTCTCCGCCGACTGGGCCCATCTCGATGCCGATCACGCCGGCGCGGTCAAGCTGGACGGCTCGAGGGAAACGATTGCGACCTGTCGAATCGGGGAACGTTCGTCGCGTACCCGGTTCGTCTTTCAGGAATTGCTGCGACACCGGAATGTCAAGACTACGACAACAGTTGGACGGAATACGGCTTCCTAAAGGGAGCCCCAATCGAGTTGGGATGCTGATGATGTGCTCTGCGCGAAAGCAAGGACAGACTCTGCCGGCCAGCGTCGACCTGGAGAAGGAAACGGTGATCACCGGCCGGGTCGTCGACCGTGAGGGTGAAGCCGTGGGCGGTTCATTCGTCCGACTACTGGACTCCTCCGGCGAGTTCACCGCCGAGGTAGTGGCCTCAGCCACCGGCGACTTCCGATTCTTCGCGGCGCCCGGATCGTGGACGCTGCGTGCGCTATCGGCCGCCGGCAACGGCGACGCGATCGTGGAGCCCACCGGCGCCGGCCTCCACGAGGTCGACGTCAAAGTCGCCTGAGAACTCCGTCGCACTAGACTTGTCATCGTGGTGCTGTTCTACGAAATCTTGCTAGTCGCGGCCGTCGTGGTCATTTCCTGGTTCGCGCTGTACGCACTGTATCGGCTACTCACCGACGAATCGTGACCGCCGGCGACGACGCGAAACACGACGACGACGAACGCAGTGACGACGACTCCGTTCGGATTCCCGGCTCCGGGGATCGCGCCGTGGCGGCGGCCATCGCGCGCGCGAAGGAGACCGCGAACCGCAACATCCCGGTCTTCGACGATCTTCCAGTCCCCGCCGACACCGCGAACCTGCGCGCGGGCGCAAACCTGAACGATGCCCTGCTGGCGTTGCTGCCGCTGGTCGGTGTGTGGCGCGGTGAGGGCGAAGGCCGTGGGGCCGACGGCGACTACCGGTTCGGCCAGCAGATCGTCGTGTCCCATGACGGCGGTGACTACCTGAACTGGGAGTCCCGCTCATGGCGGGTGACCGCCGGCGGCGCGTATGAATCGCGCGACCTGCGCGAGACCGGTTACTGGCGCTTCGTCAACGAGCCCGACGACCCGTCGGAGTCACAGGCGATCGAACTGCTGCTGGCGCACTCCGCCGGCTACGTCGAACTGTTCTACGGCCGCCCGCTCAACCAGTCGTCGTGGGAGCTGGCCACCGACGCGCTGGCCCGCAGCCGGTCGGGCAGGTTGGTCGGCGGCGCCAAGCGACTGTACGGAATCATCGAGGGTGGAGATCTGGCCTACGTCGAAGAGCGGGTGGATGCCGACGGCGGGCTTGTGCCGCATCTTTCGGCGCGGCTGTCGCGTTTCGTCGGTTGACGGGCTGGCCCAGAAAAATGGGCAGCCCCCGAGCCGTAGTTTCAGGTTGGACGAACCGGAGGCTCGGGGGCCGGGTAGCTGCGGGGAATTCGCCAGCGCAGTGCTGCTGGTTATTTCCAGTTCGGGTACCGCGCTAGCGGACAGCCACCTCACATGTCCAATAAACTGTCAATTTCTCGGACCACCTCCCTTCCTGTGTAAAGGCGAAGCTACCCGCCGACCGGAACGACGACAACCGATTTCACCGATCGCTGACAATGGCGGCATCAACCATTTCGGCGAACTCCGTGGTCAGCGGAGCACGCGGCAACAACCGACCGTCAAGAGTGTGCACGCGGGCGGCCAGCGTCATACTCGACACCAGCCAAATACCCTGCGCAGCAAATAGATCGGCAATGCGCAGGGCGCGATAGTCGCAGTCGTAGCCCTTGTCGCGGGCAACGCCGAACAACGCCTGCTGCGTGGTGCCGCGCAGGATCGGATACCAGGGCGGCGGGGTCAGCAGGCACACGTTGCCGTCGGCGCCGGCGGTGGCGATCACCACTGTCGAACGCGGGCCTTCCAGGATGTAGCCGTCCGAGCTGACGAAGATGACATCGCCGGCGCCATGCCGGTCGGCGTGCCGCAGCGCAGCCATGTTGACGGCGTACGACAGCGTCTTGGCGCCGGCCAGTAGCCACGGCATGGCCTCGACGCCGGCCGACGGCAACTCGCGGGGCAGCGTGATCGCGGCCAGTCCCTCGCGGCGGACCGTCGCGATCCGATCGGCGACCGGGTTCACGGTCACGTATGCGGTTGGCGCCGAGCCGCTCTCCCGGCCGCGGCTGTAGACCAGACGCATGGCGGCCTCGGCGTCAGTCTGGCTTGTCCACTGCTTTACCGCCTGGTTGATCGCGCGCCGCCAGGCGGTCGGGTCCGGCGATGGCAACTCGAGAAGTTTGGCCGAGTGGACAAGCCGATTTAGATGAGCCTCGACCAGACACGCACCACCGTCGCGGACCAGCAGAGTCTCGAACACGCCGTCGCCGCGCACCGCGGCGAGGTCGTCGGCGAACAGCAGCGGCGTCCCCGAC
>NZ_JBYCLD010000381.1:0-3280 GCF_057473725.1 Mycobacterium sp. TH-M11
TGGTTTGGGCGCGACGAGCCACCTCGGCCTGGCGGCCCAGCGGTTTGAGCTGGCGACGCAACTCGGTGGTCAGGTCGGTCAGCCGGGCCAGGTTCGCCGACATCGACTCAAGCTTGCGGACCGCCTTTTCCTTACGCTTGCGGTGTTTGAGCACACCGGCGGCTTCCTCGATGAACGCCCGCCGGTCCTCGGGCCGCGATTCCAGGATTTCGTTGAGCTTGCCCTGCCCGACGATGACGTGCATCTCACGGCCTATCCCGGAGTCGCTCAGCAATTCTTGGACATCCATCAAACGGCAACTGCTGCCGTTGATTTCGTATTCGCTGGCTCCATCGCGGAACATCCGCCGGGTGATCGACACCTCGGAGTACTCGATCGGCAACGCGTTGTCGGAGTTGTCGATGGTGACGGTGACCTCGGCGCGGCCCAGCGGCGAGCGCGAGGAGGTGCCGGCGAAGATGACGTCTTCCATCTTGCCGCCGCGCAGCGTCTTGGCGCCCTGCTCCCCCATCACCCAGGCCAGCGCGTCGACGACGTTGGACTTGCCGGACCCGTTCGGCCCGACCACGGCGGTGATGCCGGGTTCGAACCGCAGAGTCGTCGGCGAGGCGAAGGACTTGAAGCCCTTCAGCGTCAGACTCTTGAGGTACACGGCGAGCCAGACTACCCGTTTGGCGATGGCGCGGGACGCGACGCGTTCCGAGCAAGAGCGGCGTTATCGCTCCGAAAAGCCGCTGATGACGTCGCCGCGCGGCGACCAGTCGCTGACCACCGCGTCGACCTGACCCGGCGTTTTTCCGCCCTGCAACAGACCCAACAGCTGTTCACAGGCGTCACGTGCTCCCTGCGCGACGACCAGCACGCGGCCGTCAGGCTGGTTGGAGGCGTAGCCGGTCAACCCCAACTCCAACGCGCGCGAGCGGGTCCACCAGCGAAAGCCGACCCCTTGCACCCGGCCGTGCACCCACGCGGTGAGCCGGACGGCCTCACTGTCCGACATCGACGACCTGGAAGTCGACCTGGGTGCCGGCCTTCAGTGTTCGCCCGACCGTGCACACCTGGTCGACGGCACGCTGGACGACGGTCAGGACGCGCGCCTTTTCGGCGTCGTCGAGTCCGGACAGGTCGATTTCGAGCGACTCCTGGAGTCGTGGGTAGACCTCTTGCTCACGGTCGGCATCCCCGGACACCCGAATGGTCGCCCGATAGTCGTCGCCGAGTCGGCGGGCCAGCGGCGAGTCGCTGGACATTGCGCTGCACGCCGCCAGCGCCATCTTCATCAGCTCGCCCGGCGTGAAGACCCCGCCGACGTCTTCGGAGCCGACGAGCACCTCGGCGCCGCGCGAGCTATGACCGGTGTAACGGCGCACACCGGTGCGTTCGACCCACAGATCCGTCATGGTTTAGTTCTACCTCTGTGTTGACTCCGCGCTCTGGGCGCGTGCCACTCCTACTATCGCGCCGTGGACGCAGAATCAACACCGCACGCTGTCAGCCCCGCGGCCGCGGCTGACAGCGGGGACAGTAGAACGAGGATCGGTTCATGAATTTGTCCCGGCGAATCACCGCGCCGCAGCGCTTGCACGGCTTGCCTTCGCGACCATAGACATTCAGCGATCGGTCGAAGTAACCGGATTGCCCGTTGACGTTGACATACAGCGAGTCGAACGACGTGCCGCCCTGGGCCAGCGCGTCACGCATCACCTCGGCGGCCGCATCGAGCAGCGCCGTCAACTGTGGGCGGGTCAGCTTCTCGGCCAGCCGGGCACCGTTCACCTTGGCCCGCCACAGCGACTCGTCGGCGTAGATGTTGCCGATCCCGGACACCACGGTCTGGTCGAGCAGCTGGCGCTTGATCTCGGAGTGCTTGCGCCGCAAAACTTTCACCACGGCATCGCTGTCGAAAAGCGGGTCCAGCGGATCACGCGCCAGGTGCGCGACGGGGGTGGGGACCACGCTGCCGTCGACGGTGACCAGATCGGCCAGCAGCCAGCCACCGAACGTCCGCTGGTCGACAAAGCTCAGCGTGGTGCCATCGTCGAGCAGCGCGGCGATGCGCAGATGGCCAACGTTGGGGATATCTCCGAGCAGCATCTGACCACTCATGCCGAGGTGCACCACCAGCGCCTGCTCGTCACCGCTGGGCGCGTCCAGCGTCAGCCACAGATACTTGCCGCGACGATCGCTGCCGCTGATCCGGGCGTTCAGCAGCCGGGCGGTCAGGTCGGCCGGACCGGCTTCGTGGCGGCGGACCGCGCGCGGATGATGGACGCGGACGGCGGCGATCGTCTTGCCCACCACGTGAGCGTGCAGTCCGCGCCGTACCACCTCGACTTCGGGTAGCTCGGGCATCTACCCGGCGGTTTCCCCGGGTACGGCACCGTCGAGTTCGGTCAACGCCTGGCACGCCTGCTCGGCGGCCTTCTGCTCGGCTTCTTTTTTGGTCCGGCCGGTCCCGGACCCGTACTCGGTGTCCATGACGACCACCACCGCGGTGAACTCTCGCTGGTGGTCGGGTCCGGTGGCAGTGACGCGGTAGGACGCCACGCCGAGCCCGCGGGCCGCCACCAACTCTTGCAGGCTGGTCTTCCAATCCAAGAGGCCGCCCGCGTCCAGCAAGTCGCTGAACAATCGCAGGATCACCTTTTGCGCGGCCTCGAGGCCGCCGTGCAAATAGATTGCGCCGAGCAGGGATTCGAGACTGTCGGCGAGAATGCTGGATTTGTCGGCTCCGCCGGATTTCAGCTCGCCGCGGCCCAGCAGCAGGTGGGCGCCGAGCCCCTGATCGGTCAGCGACCGCGCGACCTCGGCCAGTGCCTGGGTGTTGACCACGCCGGCCCGCATCTTGGCCAGATCACTTTCCGGCTGTTGCGGATGCCGGTGGTACAGCTCATCGGTCACGGTCAGACCCAGCACCGCGTCGCCGAGAAACTCCAGCCGCTCGTTGGTGGGTAGGCCCCCGTGCTCATAGGCGTAGCTGCGATGGGTCAGCGCCAGCGTCAACAGATCGGCGGGCAGGTCCACCTCGAGCGCGTCGAGCAGGTCACTCACGGACGGCCCCGTCGCTGTCGCCCAGCAGTGTCGTCAGCTTCGCCCAGCGTGGGTCGATCTCGTCGTGGTGATGCCCCGGATCGGCGGTGGCCAGCGCGATGCCACACGTCGCGCACAGCCCCGGGCAGTCATCTCGGCACACCGGCGAGAACGGCAGCTCCAGGCCCACCGCGTCGATGATCGGCTGCTCGAGGTCGACGGTGTCGGCGACGACGTGGCCGACCTCGTC
>NZ_JBYCLD010000382.1:0-6151 GCF_057473725.1 Mycobacterium sp. TH-M11
TGCCGCCGTCGCCGAACAGGAATCCGCCGTCGCCGAGGTTGCCGAACGTGCCCGAGCTGCCCAGCAGGGAGTCGTTGGTGCCGGTGAAACCGTCGACTCCGTTACCGATGAGGTCTCGGCCGAACAGGAATACCGAAGGCGCGTTGAGGATTGGGTCCAACAACTCGCCGGCCGGGCTGTCGAGGTAGGTCTGGACCATGCCGGTGATCGTGATGTCGATCGAATTGACCACGCCGGTGAGCACGGAGTCCAACCCCGAGGACGGATCGGTCAGGGCCGCCGCGTCCAGGGCGGCACCGCCGGTGTCGGCGGCCGCAGTGCCCACGTCGGACACACTCATCAGCGGTGAAATCAGGGGATCGACCCAATCCAGGATGTCGGCGTGCGCGGCGGGTGGTCCGGCTACCGGGATCAGCACCGCAGCGGCCACCGCCACCGGTGCCGCACCCATGCCGAGACCACGCATCACGGTGCTACCTGCGCTGCTCCGATCCCTCTTGCACGCCCTCCGCTGCCGCCTACGTGAACTACCAGCCATCTGCGTTCCTACCTACTTCCATGACATGGACAACACACTGAGAATTCGCTAAAAACGGCGTAGTGCCTCCACTGCTGTTCGGTGCCCACTACGACTTCGTGGCCACCGAACAACTCCGTTGGATCGCGGAATACGCGCACGGCAAAGTGATATTTCGGCATGACGACCTCCCGCGGCAAGGTATCGATTAGGTGAATGGATACTAAGAAGAGCATGAGACCAAGGTGGCTCAATCATTGCCAGGCGGGCGGCGAAGGTTCAAGACCATATCGCACCAAAGACGGGATTTCGTAGTGCATAGTGCACCTCTGTGCAATACGCTTCGCCGGTGCGCTTGACTCAGCCTTCTAAGCCGGTATGTGAGTTGATTCGGGTCGCCGCCGAGATCGCCATCAGAGATTCCCAGCAAGTGCTCGACGCGATGCACGAGGCCACGCTCGGGTCGGAATACATGCGGGCCATTGCGAAGGATCCGGTTCTGGTCGAGGCTGTCCGCCAGTGCAACCGGTCGAATCAGCTGCACTGGCTGGCGGCCAACATCAGCCATCCCGGCGAACCGGTGCCGGCCAACCTCGGTGCCGAGTCGCTCGCCGTCGTCCGGGCTCTCATTCATCATGGCGCCGACGCCGCGGCGGTGGTGGACCTGTACCGGATCGGGCAGAACGTAGCCTGGCGGGCGTGGATGAGCATCGCGTTCGCGTTAACGTCTGATGCCGACGACCTGCATGAATTACTGGATTTCTCAGCGCATTCCATCACGTCGTTCATCGACGCCACGATCGCCGGGATCTGCCACCGAGTCGAGCTTGAGCGCGACGAGCTGACCAGCGGTACCCAAGCTCAACGCCGCGCTGTGGTGGCAATGATCATCGACGGGGCGTCGATCACCGAACGGCAGGCCGAAAGCAGCTTGGGCTACCAGTTCGGACAGCCGCACACCGCGGCCGTGATCTGGGCCGCGGACGAAGCCAACGCGAACTCATTCGATCTGGACTATGCGGTGGAAATACTAGTCAAGATCGCGGGTGGACGCCGCGCGTTCTCGGTCTCCGCCGGGTCTGGCACCCGATGGGTTTGGCTACCGGGCGGCGACGGTCCGGAAAATTCGGAACTGGCCAACATCGAGGCGGCGCTCGGCCAATTGCGGGACGTGCGTATTGCATTGGGCTCGACGGCAACCGGCATGGATGGCTTCCGGCGCAGTCATTTGGACGCCTTGACCACCCAGCGCACGATGGCCCGGCTCGGCGCCGCCCGGCGAGTCGTGAAATTCGCCGACGTCGAACTCGTCGCATTGATCACCGGCGATCCCACGCAGGCCGACCTGTTCGTGAAGCACACTCTCGGGGATTTCGAGTCGGCCGACGAGGATCTGCAGCGGGCCGTTCTTACATTTGTACAGTCGCAGTGCAACGCTTCGCGAGCGGCCGCGCTTCTATTTACGCATCGAAATACATTGTTGCGCAAGCTTTCGCGCGCCAATGAGCTGCTACCGCGACCCTTGGAGCAGGCAAGCCTGAATGTCGCGATGGCATTGGAGATGCTGCAGTGGCGCCGTCCCGCGAGCCAGGGCTAGCGGCGGGCTATGGGAGTCCCCCCTTTGCAATTGAGCGGCTTGTCTTACAAACACGGCTCGCCCGCGACAGAACACGGCTCGCCCGTGATGCCGTACTACGACGGCGGCAAAGGCCGACCCCACGCCCGTCACATGCTCACCGACATGACGATCGTAGAGATGAGTGATACGTCCGGCCTACACATGTCCGCAGGTGAGCTACTGCGCGAACTAGCCGGCATCTAAGAGACCGTTCTGATCTTCCTGTATTCCAGTTACTTTCGCGCAGGGCTGTCGGTGCGGAAGGTCGGCCGCGGCGTGGCGGGGGTCTGGCGGGTCAGGGCGACGGTGAGGATCTCCTTGACGCAGCGAGGTTTGAGGATCGCGGCGATATCGGCTTGCAAGCTGCAGTTCTAGGACGCTGACCGGCGGCGCGCACAATAATGGTCGTGGACGCGGCTTCAGACTGGGCCGGCAGCGGGCTGGCCTATTTGACCGGCTCGCCTGACGGGCCGCCCGACTTCTCGCGCGCGGCTGTGCTGACCGAAGCCCGCCGGGCAGCCGCCGATATCCTCGGGCTTCTCGGCGTCGAGACCGACGTCGCCACGATTCTGGCGGGCCGCGCCGCGATCCTCGGGCTGACCCGCGGGGGCCGTATCTCGGCCGGTGGCGCCACCCGACTGCTACGCACCGTTGACGGCTGGTGCGCCATCGCATTGCCACGCGACGACGACATCGCGGCGCTACCGGCGTTGCTGGAGGTCGACGCGCTCACCGGCAATCCATGGACAGTGCTATCCCGTTGGACAGCAACGCAGTCGACCGACGCTGTGGTAGACCGCGCCCGCCTTCTTGACATCGCGGTCGCGGCGTTGGGCGAAGCCGTAGCGGAGCCACCCACCGTGCGACGCTTCGGCACCAGAGCCGGGCCGCGACCGGCCGACGGGCTACTGGTGGCGGATTTGTCGTCGTTGTGGGCCGGGCCGCTGTGCGGTCAGCTGCTCGTTCGTGCGGGCGCTGTCGTCGTCAAGGTGGAAAGCCCCAGCCGACCGGATGGCACCCGACGCGGCGAACCGGCCTTCTTCGATTGGATGAACGCCGGAAAGCTCTCGTATTGCGTGAATTTCGACAGCGACGTGGGTGCGTTGCGTCGACTGCTACATGTTGCTGACATCGTGATCGAAGGTTCACGGCCCGCGGCGCTGCGACGTCGCAGGCTAAGTGCTCAGGACGTACCCGGGCATCAGGGCCGAATCTGGTTGCGTATCAGAGGCTATCGTGATCAGCCCGACCGACTCGCGTTCGGGGATGACGCGGCGGTTGCGGGCGGACTGGTCGGACGTGGCGCTGACGGGCCGGTGTTCTGCGGTGACGCGATCGCGGACCCGCTGACCGGCCTGGAGGCGGCGCGCGCGGTGGGGGAGTCGCTGCGCCGCGGTGGCGGCGAGGTGATCGAGGTGTCGATGGCTCAGGTGGCGGCCCGATACGCGGCCCTGCCGCCGTCGCCGGATTCCGACGCGCCGGCCGAGTCTCCTACGCTGCCGCCGGCTGCTTCGCCGGCGTCGCCGCTGGGAGCCGACAACGCCGCAGTCGAATTGCTCGTTTCCGAAAGACTCGGCACACCATGCTGATTCAGCACGCGGTGACGATCGATGGTGCCGCCGTCGACCTCCGGGTGGGGGAATCGATCGACGAGGTCGCCGATACGTTGCCGCCACGGCCGGGCGAGGACGTGCTGGACGCAGCGGGTGGGACGGTGCTGCCCGGTCTGCATGACCACCATGTGCACGTGTTTTCCGCGGCCGCCGCGGCGACGTCGCTCAGGGTGGGCCCGCCGCAGGTCCGCGACCGCGACGGACTGGCCGCCGCACTGGCGAACGCCGAAGCCGGCGAAGACGGCTGGATCCGCGCCGTGGGCTACCACGAATCGGTTGCCGGACCGCTGGACCGCGGCGTGCTGGACGACGTGGCTGCGGCGGCGCCAGTGCGCGTTCAGCATCGCAGCGGCGTGTTGTGGATCCTCAACTCGGCAGGTCTGGAGCGTGTCGGTCTGGCCGAGCATCCGGACGGCCGGCTGCGCAGCAGCGAACCGTGGGCACAGGCCCTGGGCCGCAGCGAGACCAGCCTGACCGGGCTCGGCGGCTGGCTCAGCAGCCACGGTATCACCGGAATCACAGATGCCACACCGGATCTCGCTATTGCCGACATAATGCGATTGTCGGAGCTGCACCGGCACGGTGAACTTCGTCAGCGCGTGCATTGCCTGGCCCCGGGTAAACGGATCCTGCATGACGACGCCCTGGACCTCGGGGAGCTGGTCGGCTGGATCGCCGACCGGCACCGCGACGTCCATCCGGTGGCCATCCACTGCGTCACCGCCGCGCAATTGGTGGTCACCATCGCTGCGCTGCGCGAGGCCGGCTCCAGGCCGGGCGATCGTATCGAGCATGCCGCTGTGGTTCCGTCGGATTGTCTCGCCGATCTGGCCCATCTCGGCGTGACCGTGGTGACCCAACCCAATTTCGTTGCCGAGCGGGGTGATCAGTATCTCGATGAGATCCCGGCCGCCGAACACGGTCAACTATGGCGGGTCGCCTCGCTGCTTGACGCGGGCATCGCGGTGGCACTGTCCACCGATATGCCCTTCGGTAACGGTGACCCGTGGGCGGCGATCCGGGCCGCGGTGCACCGCCGCACGCCCGGCGGAGCTGTCCTGGGCATTGACGAACGCGTCTCTGCGCGAACGGCTTTGGCGATGTTCCTGGGCCGGCCCGATCATCCCACCCAACTGCGAACCCTCGAACCCGGCCAGCCGGCGGACCTGTGCGTGCTGAGCGTGCCGCCCGAGGCCGCGCTCGCCGAATTGGACGCAGAGATGGTGGCCGCAACCGTCGTCGGTGGGCAAATGGTCTACGCGGCGAGGTAAGTCAAGAGATTTCGCCGACGAGATAGCGCTGCAACGTCGGTGCGACCGCGTCGACCAGAGTGTCGACGTCCATGGACTGAATCGGCTCGACGCGCACCACGTAGCGCATGATGCCCACCCCGACAACTTGCGACGAACACAGCGCGGCGCGAAACGTGATCTGGTCGGCGCCGAGCGCCTTGAGTAGTGGGTCGAAGATCGGACCGATGAACAGGCCCTGGGCGACGTCGACCGTTTTGGCCAGCCCGGCCGTGGCGATCGCGCCGGCAGCGAATGGGCCCCCACCGGTGGCATCCCAGGTGGTGATCAGCGTCTGCAGCGTTCGCCGACCCGCCTGGTTCACCCCGCCCTGGATGATCCTGTCGATGAAGTCCGGCGTCCGGAACGGGAGGCGGAGCTTGCGTGCCACCGGGTCAAGGATCCCACGAAAGGGGATTTCGGGAGGGGTCACGCTGTCAGGATGGGCGCGAATCAGGCAAAGTTCAAGCATCGACCCAGGCGCGTCACCTGATCAGTGCGGCAGCTCGCGAAACGGTGTGTTCTTGTACGGGTCAGGCTCTTTCGGCAAGCCCAGCACCCGTTCGCCGACGATGTTGCGTTGAATCTGATCGGTGCCGCCGCCGATCGAGGTGAAGTAGGCGTTCAACGTCCGGAACGTCACCGCGTCGCCGACCGGGTTGTCCGGGCCCGTCAACATAGCGTGCGCGCCGACTATTTCGGTTTCGACGCGGGCCGTCTCGTGCAGGATCCGTGACATCGCGATCTTGCCGAGCGCCATCAGCGTGGCGGCTTCGACGCGATCGACCGCAGCCTTAGATCGCTGGGTGTTCCAGCGGTTGACTGTGGCCCACGCGTCGACGCGAGCGATCTGCTGACGAATGTAGGGATCTTCCAGCCGGCCGGCTTCCCGCGCCAAATCGACCAGGAGATGGGCCTTCTCGGCTTGCGGCCGCTTGGCGTCCTTGGCGGTGCGGGCAATGTCTGCCATGAACCGTCGCTCGTATCCGAGCGCGGTCTGTAGCACCGACCATCCGGCGTTCAGTTCGCCAACCAGGTTCTCGGCGGGAAGGCGAGCGTCCTCGATGAAGACCTCGTTGAACTCCGATTCGCCGGTGATCTGGTGGATCGGCCG
>NZ_JBYCLD010000383.1:0-4138 GCF_057473725.1 Mycobacterium sp. TH-M11
ACCGGCCCGGATGACGATAGGTATGTCGCAATGGCCCTCTAGCGCAGAGGATTTGGTGAACTGCTGCCAGCTCACAACTGCACCCATCGCAAACTGGGAGCGCGGGTCACCCGCCTACTGGTGAAAGTCGGTCTGAGGGGTGGACAGGGCGGCACTGTTGCCCAACCGGGTAGTTGATTAGGATTGGGATTTCGCCGGTCGAGGAAGGGAATCCCCACATGACCACCGAAATCACTGACCCTGTTGCACCGTCAGCCCCGGCCGCGGGCTCCGATGTCGCGAAAACCGTCGCGCGGCTGCGTCAGACTTTCGCCACCGGCCGTACCCGGAATCTGGAGTGGCGCAAGGCGCAGTTGCTCGCACTCAAGCGGCTGATGGTCGAGAACGAGACCCAGATCGCCGACGCGCTGGACAAGGATCTGGGGCGCTCGCCGTTCGAGGCCTGGCTCGCCGACGTCGCCAGCACCAGCAGTGAGGCGGCCTACGCGGCGAAGAGCGTCGGCAAGTGGGCCAAACGCCGCCACCACCGGCTGGAGATGTCGCAGTTGCCGGGTCGCGGCTGGGTCGAATACGAGCCCTACGGCACCGTACTGGTCATCGGCGCCTGGAACTTCCCGTTCGCGCTCACCCTGGGGCCCGCCGTCGGCGCGATCGCCGCGGGCAACACCGTGGTGCTCAAGCCGTCCGAGGTGGCGCCCGCCTCGTCGGCGCTGATGGCCGAGCTGGTGCCGCGCTACCTGGACAACGACGCGATCGCCGTGATCGAGGGCGACGGCGCCGTCAGCCAGGAACTCATCGCCCAGGGTTTCGACCACATGCTGTTCACCGGCGGCACTGAGATCGGGCGCAAGGTGTACGAGAGCGCGGCCGCACACCTGACGCCGGTGACCCTCGAACTCGGCGGCAAGAGCCCGGTGATCGTGGCGAAGGACGCCGACATCGAGGTCGCGGCCAAGCGGATCGCCTGGACCAAGCTGATCAACTCCGGCCAGATCTGCATCGCGCCCGACTATGTGTTGGCCGAGGCGCCGATCCGCGACCAGTTGGTCGACGAGATCCGGAAGGCGGTCACGGCGTTCGAGGCTGAGAACTCAAGTGGCGGAAAGCGAATCGTCAACGAGCGGCACTTCAACCGGCTCACCGCCGCACTCGCCGCGACGCAGGGTCAGGTCGCCATCGGTGGTGGTTCGGATGCCTCGAAGCTGAACATCCAGCCGACCGTCGTCGTGGACCCCGCGGCCGACGAGCCGCTGATGACCGACGAGATCTTCGGCCCGATCCTGCCGATCATGACCGTTCAAAACCTTGACGAGGCAATCGCATTCGTGAACTCGCGGCCCAAGCCGCTGGCCGCCTACCTGTTCACCAAGGCCAAGGCCGTCCGCGAACGGGTGATCAAGGAAGTGCCGGCCGGCGGCATGGTGATCAACCACCTGCTGTTCCACTTCGCCACCCACAAGCTGCCGTTCGGCGGCGTCGGCCCGTCCGGCCTGGGTGCCTACCACGGCAAGTTCGGGTTCGAGGAATTCAGCCACCGCAAATCGGTGCTGACCAAGCCGACCCGTCCCGACCTCGCCAGCTTCATCTACCCGCCGTATACCGCGAAGGCGTGGAAGTTGGCCCGCAGGCTGTTCTAGTTTTTCCGCTTCACTAGTTGGTCACCGAGGATCGAGAGATAGGAATTTCATGCCCGGAGTGCAGGATCGCGTCATCGTCGTCACCGGAGCCGGCGGCGGGCTGGGCCGCGAATACGCGCTGACCCTGGCCAAGGAAGGCGCCAGCGTCGTCGTCAACGACCTCGGTGGTTCCCGTGACGGCACCGGCGCCGGACACAACATGGCCGACCACGTCGTCGAGGAGATCAAGGCCGCCGGCGGACGTGCGGTGGCCAACTACGACAGCGTGGCCGAGGCCGAGGGCGCCGAGAACATCATCAAGACCGCCCTCGACGAGTTCGGCAAGGTCGACGGCGTGGTGAGCAACGCCGGCATCCTGCGCGACGGCACGTTCCACAAGATGTCTTATGAGAACTGGGATTCGGTGCTCAAGGTGCACCTCTACGGCGGCTACAACGTGATCCGCGCCGCGTGGCCGCACTTCCGCGAGCAGAGCTACGGCCGCGTGCTGGTCGCCACCTCCACCAGCGGCCTGTTCGGCAACTTCGGTCAGGCCAACTACGGCGCCGCCAAGCTGGGCTTGGTCGGCCTGATCAACACGCTGGCCCAGGAGGGCGCCAAGTACAACATCAAGGCCAACGCGCTGGCGCCGATCGCCGCCACCCGGATGACCGAGGACATCCTGCCGCCCGAGGTGTTGAAGAACCTGACGCCGGAATACGTGGCGCCGGTGGTGGCCTACCTGTGCACCGAAGAAGTGCCCGACAGCGGCTCGATCTTCATCGTCGGCGGCGGCAAGGTGCAGCGCACTGCGCTGTTCCAGAACGAGGGCGTCACCTTCTCCGAGCCGCCGTCGGTCGACGACATCGCCTCGCACTGGGGCGAGATCGACGACCTGTCCGCGGCGAAGGCAGCGAACTTCTCGATCCGCTGACCGCACGCGAAGCTGCGGGCCCGCGGTTGGGCATCGAGTGTGCGTCCAGGGCGACGACACGCCGAGGAACTCCGCCGTGTGCGCACACTGAAATCCCTGTGCGCACACTCGATGCCAGAGGCGACGGCGCGGCACACCCGAGCGGTGGACGCCGTTTCTAGAACAGGCCCGAGAACGCGTCGGTGATTTGGGTGGCTGCGCTCTGCAGCACCTCGACCTCGAAGCCCCCGGCCAGCGTGAACAGCGCGGTGTCCGCCGCCAGCGGCAGGCCGAACGCATCGGCGTAGTTGCCGCTGGCGATGTTGTCGGTGAACAACGAGACGTCGTATGCGGGCATGCTGGTCACCAGCGCGTTGATGATGTCCGCCGTGGGCAGCAAGGTGGCGTAGGCCGCCGACGACGCGGTCGAGATCGCGTTGGCGAAGTCGGTGAGCGTCGCCGCCGGATTGGCGAGGTCGCTGGACAACGCCGACATGACCTCGGCCGCGCTCTGCGTCGAGGTCGCCGCGTCCGCCGTCGACGAGGTCGCCGCCGCATACGGGTCCGTGCCGCTCATCAGGTTCTTGTAGCCTTCCTCGGTGTCGGTTTCCAAGGTGCTCAGCACCGACGACGCGCTGACGTTGGGGGCCAGCCCGAACGGGGAGTTCACATCGGCCGGACCGGTGGAGTAACCGAGGGTTCCGTCGCCGTAGCCCAAGTTGATCAGGTAGGTCAGGTCAGGGCCTAACAACTCTTGCAGCGGCTTCGGTAGCAACGAGACCAACGGCGCGGTGATCTCGGCTCCCGGAGTGGTGTTCGTTCCATCGAGTGTGGTGATCATGTAGTAGTTGGTGCTCGTGTCCGCTGCGGAGGTGGGTAGCTTTGTCGCGTTCTGGATGTCGGCAAGCGACGGCCCGCTTCCGAGTCCGCCGGTACCGTTGCCGCCGTCCAGATAGTGGCCGTGGATCGTCTCGATGCCGAGGAACGCATTCAGGTCGGCCAAGAAATTGAGCGGGTACTTGGGGAAGTCGGCGAAGCCGTCGTATTCGATCGAGTAGATGTTGGTCGCGTATTCGCTCGCCGGAGTGGAGCTGTCGAATGACACACCCAGGCTAGGCAGGTTCAGCGGATCCGACACCACGGTGCCCGAGGTCGTCGTGAAACCGTCGAAGCGCGACAGCAATCCACCGTCAGGAGCGCTCGGGTCGCCGACCAGGAGGAAGTTCACGTCGTTCTTGGGAACGCCGGCGTCCGTCAGCTGCTGCATCACGTAGCTGGAGATCGTGGAGCTCTGGGAGTAACCGAACACGGTCGCGGTGTTGCCGTTGTTGATCGCGTTCTCGATCGTGTTGGTCAAGATGGTGTCGCCCTGCCCCACCGAGGTGGCCTGCGACGGGAAGCCGTCGGTGCCGGCGGGGTAGTTGAGCGGCAAGGTTTTCACGCCGGTCAGCGGGTAGAGGCCCTCGGGTGTGAACAGGCCGTTGCCATACGGGTTCGTTGCGTCGCCCTGATAGAAGGTGATGCCGTCGCCATAGGTCGGAAACAGGTAATGCTCGGCGGCGGACGCGACGTAGTCCGGGCCGGGAATCGGGGTGCCGCTGCCGCCGAT
>NZ_JBYCLD010000384.1:0-3788 GCF_057473725.1 Mycobacterium sp. TH-M11
TGTTTCGTGGTGTGCAGCGAGATCCTGCCACGCTGGGGTGTGCAGACCGTGTTCGTCGACGGTGACGATCTGGCCCAATGGGAAAAGGCGTTGTCGGTGCCGACCCAGGCGGTGTTCTTCGAAACCCCGTCCAACCCGATGCAATCTCTGGTCGACATCGCCGCGGTCGCTGAAATCGCCCATGCAGCCGGGGCAAAAGTGGTGCTGGACAATGTATTTGCTACGCCGTTGTTGCAGAAAGGCTTGCCGCTCGGCGTCGACGTAGTGGTGTACTCCGGCACCAAACACATCGACGGCCAGGGTCGCGTGCTGGGTGGTGCCATCCTCGGCGACAAGGAGTACATCGACGGACCGGTGCAGAAGCTGATGCGCCACACCGGGCCGGCGATCAGTGCATTCAACGCCTGGGTCATGCTCAAAGGCCTTGAGACGCTGGCGATTCGCGTCGACTATCAAAACAATTCGGCACAACGAATTGCCGAATACCTGGAGGGCCACGCCGGTGTGCGGTGGGTTCGCTACCCGTTCCTGCCGTCGCACCCGCAATACGACCTGGCCAGGCGCCAAATGTCCGGTGGTGGAACGGTCGTCACCTTCGAACTCGATGCTCCGGACGGCGCGTCGAAGCGACGCGCGTTCGAGGTGGTCGATGGGTTGCGGTTGATCAATATCTCCAACAACCTTGGCGACTCGAAATCCCTTGTCACCCATCCAGCGACGACGACTCACCGTGCGATGGGGCCGGAAGGCCGTGCCGCTATTGGCTTGGGCGACGGGGTCGTTCGCATTTCGGTGGGCCTCGAGGGCACAGATGACCTGATCGCCGATCTCGACAGGGCTTTGAGCTAGGAGTATGCTTGGAATTTGCTGGTAATCGGCAATCTGCATGTCCGACAACAGATGTTGCCGGTTCAATCGCACGCTCGTTACCCGGCTGTTCATCTAACCGTCGTCTGGTCTTTCCGCCGTAAGATAGCGCACACGGGATAGTAACGATGTAGCGAATGTGCCCGATAGCTGTACGACGGTGCGTCAACCGCAGCGTCGTAACTGCCTGATCGTGTCGGGCCCGAAATGGAGAGACTTGAGTGATATCGAGCATCAGCCGGCCACGGACTTCACCTCATCCGATGACCGGCAATTTCTATGACTGGGCCGTGATCGTCGACGGAGATGAGATTAGCTGGCAGGGCTATGCCGGCCCGCTGAGATTCGACGAAACCGACTTCGCCATCGCGACGCGGAAATTGCTGTCGATCGAACCCGACGAACTTCCCGAACTGGTCGCAGAGCACGTCGAATTCGCCTCGCCCGGTCAAGGGCAACGGCGTCTGATGGTGCACTCGACCACGCCCTACGCCAGCAGCTTCGAAACCGATCTCAGCGCAATGGTCGAAGGCCGGCAGATTCTGGACCTCACCACATACGTGGAGACGCGCGGCCTGTACCTGGCCCGTAGCGGCGACCTCGTCGTCGGCCGTACCCGGCCTTGGCGCCACGGTTTCGCGGCGGAAGGCGTTGAGCGCCTGGTGCTTCCGGACACCGACTATTACTACATGTCTCAGGCGCTGCTGCGCCGCGCGGTCGACGGCGGCGACCGGGATCCGGTGATGCGTCAGATCATCGATTTTCTGCAGGCGAACCCGTCAACAGTGGTGTGCCCCTACGATTTCGAGCCCGAGTTTCAGCTATTCGTGACGTGGCTGGCTCGCATCACGGGCCTTGGCCGAATTCGCGTCGACGCCAACGATTCTCGTCTTGGGGTGTGGAACCGCAAGCGCATGCTGCATCCCACGATCGAGGCCGCGTTGGGTGTGGCGAACCAGGTCCAGGGTCAGCCGGGCGCTGTCATCCTCGAGCGCGAACACCGGGCCAGTGAGGCCTTCGCCCAGCTGCAGGTGCCCATTCCGGTGCTGCCCGGCTACGCCGTGCCCTGGCGGGAAAACCGCGACGACTTCACCCGCGATCTGCTGCGGGCCGGCGCGCTATTGCAGGATCGCTATGGCCTGACCCGCGCCTGCCTGAAGCCGTCCGACGGCGGTAACGGCGGACGCATCACCCCGGGCATTGAACTCCACGACACCGCTCGTGTCGAGGAACTCGCGGTCAGCGCCTGGAAGTTGGGTGGCGACCAAGTTCTTGAAGCGCACGTCACCTACTTCGAAAGGGAGATCGGCGGCGAGCGCGTCTTGACCACGCCGTCGGCGCATGTGCGCTCGGGCGAACTGCTCGACGGGCTCACCCTGCAGTTCATGCGCGGCACGTCGTGGAAGGGCAACATCTACGTCGGCCTCGAGGAGTGGCAGCGCCTCGGACTGGACAACGGCGTGTACGCAGCGCTGCGCGCCACCATGACCGATCTGCATCAGCGGCTGGGTTTGTTGCACTGCGGCATCGACTTTGCGGTCGGGACCGTCGGCGGGGTGTTCGGCGACACCGTGCTGGCGGCGGTCCAGGACATCAACCCGAAAGTCACCGGTGCGCTGTTCCTCCGGGAGTTCATGGCACGCCATCCCGAAGTCGGTGCCGGTGCTGCCACCCGGGTGCTGAGTCCGGATGCCACGGAAAGTGCCGAGCGGATCCGCGAATTGGTCGCCGGATGCTCGACCGCCCAACATCCTTGCGAAGAAGTCGGCGTCGTGCCGGGCCGCTGGGCGATGATCGCCACGTCGGCGGCCACGTCGCTGACGGCGGGCGCGCAAGCGTTGACGATGGAACGGACGCTTGCCGCTGCGCGCTGAGCGGGATTGGTGACGGCGAGATAACAACTCCCGCGACGCGCTGGCGCAATCCCGGGAACGCCTCGGCGCGCGACTTATCGTCGCGTTGTGTACCGCCGTACTGTTCTCAAATTGCCGCTGTTGTTGGCGGCGGGCACGGCTCTGGCTCAAGCGCCGCGCGCCGCCGCTGATCCACCACGAACCTCGGCCGAGTCCAGTAGGTGGTCATCGGATCGGGCCAACCGTTGGTACCAGGCCCAGGGCTGGCCGGTCGGCGCGAACTTCATCACCTCCAGCGCCATCAACCAGCTCGAGATGTTTCAGCCAGGCACCTACGACCCGCGCCGTATCGACACCGAACTCGGGTGGGCCCGTGCGCACGGACTTAACTCGGTGCGGGTCTTTCTGCACGACCAGTTGTGGGCTCAGGATTCGCGTGGATTCCAGACCCGTTTGGCGCAGTTCGTCGGCATCACCGCGCGGCATCGCATCAAGCCGCTCTTCGTGCTGTTCGACTCCTGCTGGGATCCGTTCCCCAAATCGGGCCAGCAGCGCGCGCCGACGCCCGGGGTGCACAACTCGGGCTGGGTGCAAAGCCCCGGCGCCGAACGCATCGACGACCAGCGCTACACCCGCACCCTGCAGGACTACGTCACCGGCGTGATGACCCAATTCCGCAACGACGACCGGGTTTTGGGATGGGATGTGTGGAATGAGCCCGACAATCCCGCTCCGCAATACGCCCGCGTCGAGCGTGCCGACAAGCTGGACCGGGTGGCCGACCTGCTCCCGCAGGTCTTCGGTTGGGCGCGCTCGGTCGAAGCGCGTCAGCCGCTGACCAGTGGGGTGTGGGACGGTGAATGGGCAGATCCCGGTAGCCGCACCACGATCCAGAACATCCAGCTGGCGAACTCCGACGTGATCAGCTTCCATTCCTACGCCGGCCCGTCGACCTTCGAGTCGCGGATCAACCAGCTGACGCCGCACGGCCGGCCGATTCTGTGCACCGAGTACATGGCCCGCCCGCAGGGCAGCACCGTCGAGTCGATCTTGCCAGTTGCCAAGCGG
>NZ_JBYCLD010000385.1:0-4393 GCF_057473725.1 Mycobacterium sp. TH-M11
TGCCGGGCCGCTACGCGACGCGCCCGTTCGACGTCGCCGGCCTCGATCATTTCAGACATTTTGATGTGGGTGTTGAGCACGGCGCGGCGCTTGGTCAGCGACGGGTAGGTGCCCTTCGCGGCGCTCTCGTCAGCCCACTGCTGTTCGTGGCTGGTCCACAGCGTCTCCAAGGTCCCGACAACGGCGATGATCGTTTTGTTGCCACAGCCGTGCACGATGGCATCGTGGAATCTGCGCCCGATTTCGGTGAATTCGGGCCCGTCCTCCAGATGGGCCTCCATCGCGTCGTTGAGCTCTTTGAGCTCCTTGACGATAGTGTTGGCGCGGTCGCCCCGTTGCGCGGCCAGTGCGGCGCAGGCGGGTTCGAGCTCCAGAAGCGCGCTGCCGAGGTCGGCCACGACCACCGACTCGCTCTGCAACACAAGGCCTAACATGTAGGCGGCGCTGGTCTTCGCCGGGGCGTGCACGATCGCGCCGCCGCGATTGCCGCGCCTTACCGAGACCAGCCCTTCGGTCTCCAGAATTCGCAACGCTTCTCGCAACGAAACCAGGCTGACGTTGAACTGCTCGACGAGCACTTCCTGGCGTGGCAGCAAATCGCCGTCGGCCAAATCACCGTCGATGATCTGCCGCCGCAACTCGTCGGCGACGATTTCGGCGATCCGCGGCGCCGACAGTCGACGTCGGGCCTCGGGGCCAATTCCCAGCGCAGTCATCTGATTCCAGCAGCGGATTCACGGCGGAGACACGGCCGCTGCACCCGCGAACTCCATATACCGCAATTTTAGCAGTAATGGCATAATAGCCGCGCTGGTCAACGGCGCGGTCGAACGTGATAGGACACAGGTTGAGCGACGGGCACGGCAGCCGACCGACACCGCTGGCGGACGTCCGGGTCGTCGAGATCAGCGACCGCGTTGCGGGTAGTTACTGCGGAAAGCTTTTGGTCGATGCCGGTGCGGACGTACGGAAGGTTGAACCGCCGCAAGGAGATTGGCTGCGGCGGTTCAGCGCCAGCGGGTCGGAGATAGCCGAGGGCGCAAGTTCTCCGCTGTTCGGTTTCCTCAACGCCGGTAAGCGCAGCCTGACGTGGTCGGGAGTCGACCTCGACGCCGAATTGGCCGGCGCCGACGTCATGGTGGTGACGGGGACCCGGTCGCAGGCGGCCGCGTGGGGTATCGACCCGCAGCGACTGCTCGCAGAGTTTCCCCGCGCGGTTATCGTCACGATCTCCGACTTCGGCTGGACCGGCCCGTACGCCGAGCGCGCCGCCAGTGAGTTCACCTTGCAGGCGTGGTCGGGCTTGACCGGCTTCCGCGGCGACCCGGCCGGACCGCCGATCGCCATCGGCGGCGACCTCGGGGAGTACATGGGCGGGGTGTTCGCCGCGTTCGGTGCGCTGGCGGTGCACCGCCGTGTCGAACGCGGTGGACCCGGCGAACATCTGGATCTGTCGCTGCTGGAGGCAATCACGTTGATGCAAAGCGGCGAATGGCTGCATTCGCATCTACTCAAGGCGCCGCCGGTGACCCGCACCATCGAGGTGCCGTCGATCGAGTCGGCCAAGGACGGCTACGTCGGGATCACGATGGTCACCGGGCAGCAGTGGTTGGATTTCGCGGCGATGGTCGACTGCCCTGAGCTGACCGAGAATCCGCAGCTGAGCTTCCAGATCGGTCGATGGCAGCACCGTGACTTCATCCGCGAGCGGATTCGGCCGTGGCTGGCCGAACGCACCGTTGCCGAAGTGGTCGAGCTTGGCCAGTTGTTCCGCCTGCCGATCGCAGCGCTGGGTAATGGCGCGACGGTCCGCGACACGGGCTATGCGACCGAACGCGGCGTATTCGTGGGTAACGCGGCGGGATTTCACCAGCCGCGTACGCCATGGCTGATGTCGGTGTGCGCGCCAGCGGCGCTGCGCGACGCACCCGCGCTCGGCGAGGCCGACGGAATCGCTCCGTGGCCGGCCCGCCGATACCCGGAGCCGCCGTCGGCTCCGAGCTTGCCGTTCGATGGTCTTCGGATCGTCGACCTGACCGCATTCTGGGCCGGGCCCGCCGCGACGCATCTGCTGGCGGCATTTGGCGCCGATGTGGTCAAGGTGGAATCGATCCAGCGGCCCGACGGTATCCGGTACTCGGGCGGCATGCGCAAAGACGTCGACGACTGGTGGGAATACGGGTGGGTATTCCACGCGATGAACACCAACAAGCGCTCCGTCACACTGGATTTGGGTTCCGAAGACGGGCGTCGGCTGTTCGGCGAATTAGTCGCCGACGCCGACGTCGTGATCGAGAACTTCTCCCCGCGGGTGATGGAACATTTCGGGCTAACCGCTGATGCGTTGCTGGCGATGAACCCGCGGCTGGTGATCGCCCGGATGCCCGCCTTCGGGCTGGACGGTCCGTGGCGCGACCGCGTCGGCTTCGCGCCGACCATGGAGCAGATCGCCGGGCTGGCGTGGATCACCGGTTCCGCCGACGGGCCGCCTGTGCCGCCACGCGGAGCGTGCGATCCGTTGGCCGGAGTGCATGCGGCGTTCGCGGTGACGGCCGCGCTGTGCTTCGCCGATCGCACCGGACTGGGCCAGCTGGTCGAACTGCCGATGATCGAGACGGTGCTCAACGTGACCGCCGTCCAGCCGATGGAATTCGAAGTATTCGGGGTCACCCTGAGCCGTCGCGGCAACCGCGGACACGGGTGGGCCGTTCAGAACCTCTACCGCTGCTGCGGCGACGACGACTGGATCGCGGTCACCGTGCGCACCGACCAGCAGTGGCAGGCGCTGGTCGAGTTGCTGGGCCGGCCAGCCTGGGCCGACGACCGTCAGTTCGACACCGTCGAAGGCCGGCGCGCCCACGCCGACGAGATCGACCGGAACCTGCAGCCCTGGTTCGCCCGTCAGAAGCTCGACCCCACGGTGGATGCGTTTGCCGCCGTGGGGATTCCCGCCGCACCGGTGGTGTCGCCATCGTTGGTCACCGACAACGACCAGCTCAACCACCGAGGATTCCTGGAAACGCTGAACCATCCACGCACCGGCGCGGCCCGCTACCCGCGTCCACCTTTCGCGCCGCTGGACGGGCAGCGCTCCTGGTTGAGGCTCCCGCCGCCTACGCTCGGTGAACACAACGGCGAGGTGCTGCGTGATCGGTGCGGGCTGAGCGACGAAGATCTGGCACGGCTCGCGGCGGCCGGCGTTATCGGCACTCGGCCCAAGGGACTGTGAAAGGAGCAGAGTATGCGAGTAGTAGTCGATGAATCATTGTGTGAGGCAAACGGATTCTGTGAGTCGTTGGCGCCGGACATCTTTGAGATCGGTAAGTCCGATGTGGTGCACGTCGCCGAGGGCGAGATACCGGAGCATTTGCAGATCGACGTGGCGGCCGCGGTGGACCAGTGCCCGAAAGCCGCGCTGCGAATCCTCGACTGAGCCGCTAGCGCGCGATCAACGTCATCGCCACCTCGTCGTAGATCGACATGTTGGTGGTCAGGTTCGGATAGGTCACCTTGGCCGGCCCGAGTGTGAAGCTGTGCCCGCGCACGAGGAGTTCGTCGAACACCGCGCGCAGTTCCGCGCGTGCCAGCATCGCGCCCAGGCAAGCTCCAGATGTCGTCGGTTGGATTGCGCCGCTTCTCGGCGGTGAGTTCCATCGCGTAACCGAGGATGGAGGCGAATACGTCGGTGTCAATCGGCTTCCCGGTGGACTGAGCCTTCAGGATGGTGTCGAAGCCGTCGAATATGCGTGGCCGGTCCTGTTCCGGAATGCCGATGATGTCGCCGATTACGGTCATCGGCAGCGGGTCCGCGACGTCGTCGATCCAGTCGCCACTGCCGCGAAGGATCAGGTCGTCGATCATGCGCGACGCACGCGCCCGAATGCCGTCCTCGAGCTTGGCGATCGCCCGAGGCGTGAACGCACTCGAGATGAGCTTGCGGTGCTTGTTCTGCTCGGGCGGATCGAGCGTGATGATGGTCGGCTATGACGAAAACAGGTCGGCCGGCTGAATAAGCGGACCGTTGACCGCAGTGAACGACTCGTAGTCGCGATGCAGCCGCACGGCGTGCCGATGTTTAGTGGTCATCCAGAAGTCTCGTTTGACGGTCTTCTCGACGCCCGGCGTCAGGCCATGGCGGAACAGCGGCCGGTGGCGCCTCAGCTCGGTGAATATCTCGTCGGGAAAACCGTTGCACCACAACGCAAAATCGGGCAGAACGACTGGCGAAGCCGTCATTCGGAACCTCGATTCACCCGGACGCCGCGCCATCCTCCGGCTATCGGTTGACGTGCAATGACTAAAATAGTAACAATGGCTTTTACAGGCCAACGTCGAGTTGTTGGGCGATTTGAGGCGCTTCGGGCACAACAAGTCGACGCTGGCCGGGAAATGG
>NZ_JBYCLD010000386.1:0-5022 GCF_057473725.1 Mycobacterium sp. TH-M11
GCTAAAGCGCAGGGGCGGGTGCGTGGTTGTGTCGTCGTCGTCATGACTTAACTCCTCGCTAGACAAGGTTGATGACCAACGCGGGGTGCACCAGCAGCACAACGCCAAGGATTACGAGCACCGCCCCCGTGACGCGCGTGAGCCAATCGCCGAAGGAGGCGACTCGCTCCAGCCAGATCACCACCGAGAGCGCCAGCATCCACGCCAATTGCATGGTGCCGAAGGCGATCATGACTACGAACAGCATCCAGCAGCTGCCCAGACAAAAGACGCCGTAGCGCCCACCGGCACGAAGCGCCCGGGCCGGGCTGTCGTGGTACTTGCCGCACGGCGGGGAAACCGACAATGGCCAGTAGCAGTGCCGCAGGCACGCTGCTTTCAGCGGCGTGAGCTGATAGATCCCGGCGGCCAGCGCTATGGCGCCGGCCAGGCGGCCGACCCACGGTGATCCGTGTGCCAGTGGCCCGTTGAGGTGGCTCCACGCCCAGAAGGCGGGGATCCCGGTGGCGCTCCACAGGGCCAGGTATCCGGCGACGAAGACGATCGCTGGAGCGGCGCTGCCGGTGGCGGCGCGGGCGTAGGCGCGAACGACGGGCAGGACCGCAGGAAGCATCATCGCGGCCATCATGGCCACCCACGCGATGAGGAAACCGGCGAACGACATCATTGGCGCGGTCTCCATGGGCATTCCTGGCTCGGTGTCCATAGACATGGCGTCGCCGGTCATGCTGACCACTGACCACCACCAGCCCACCCCCGCCACACCCAGCAGGGCGGCCGGCAACCACGCATCAGTCCATGACCACTCACGCATTTCGGTGCTGTTCATGGTCTAGTGGCCGGGACCGACGGTGGCGTCGGCATCCAGGTCGCTTTCCAGAATCCAGCACACCGTGGACTGGTCATGTTCGGTGGGCGCGGCGTGCGCCGCGTGGTCGAGAAGGGTCTGCAGGTGGCCTTCGAGGGCGACCAGTTCGGCGATCTGCGCGCGGACTTGGTCCAGACGGGTGTGCAGGACCTGTTGCACGTGCCCGCACGGCACCTCACCGCGGTCGTGGATCGCCAGGATTTGGCGCACCTTCTGCAAGGTCAGCCCGGCGGCTTGGCCCCGATGGATGAACCGCAGCCGATCCACGACCTCGGGCCCGTAGTCGCGGTACCCCGACGCCGTGCGTGCCGGTGGCGGGAGCAGCCCCGCGTTCTCGTAGAAGCGAATGGTTTTCGCGCTGGTATTGCTGAGTTTCGCTAGTTCGCCGATCTGCATGGAACCCATCCTTGACCTTCCACTGTACTGGAAGGTCAAGGATGGGTTCGTGTCGCTCCGCAGCGACCGTGGCCGACTGGTCACCGTTTGGCGGTGCAACGACGGGAAGGGAGTGCTTGGTATGGCGTGGCATGGGTTCTTGATGAAGGCGGCGCCCACGGTGGTAACCGGGGTGGTGGGGGTTGCGGCGTATGAGGCAGTGCGCACGGCCGTGGCGAAGGTTCCGTTGCGCACGGCAACCGTTGCTGTGACCGCGTGGGGCATCCGGGCCGCCCGCGAAGCGCAGCGCACGGCCGAAACGAACACGGAACAGATCCGATTGACGGTCGCCGACGTGGTTGCCGAGGCACGAGAGCGCGCCGGAGAGGACACCGAACCGGCGATCGTGACGAGCCCGGGCGACGGCCATGACGACTGAGGTCCTGCCGGCCGCCGACGCCACGGCGACGGTCGTATCGGACGCGTCCGGGCGGATGCGGCTGCGCATCACCGGATTTCATGTCGATGCGGTCCGGGCCGTCGCGATCGAGGAGACTCTGGCCACGGTGCCCGGTGTGCAGGCGGTGACGGCCTATCCGCGCACGGCATCGGTGGTGATCCAGTATTCGCCGCAGCGCTGCGACACCGCGGCGGTGCTGTCGGCGATCGGCGTAGCCGAGCACATCCCTGCAGAGTTGGTGCCCACCCGTGCCCCGCATTCCGGCGATGCGCGCACCCCCGGGGTGGTGCGCAAGGCCATCGGTGGACTCCGCCGATTACTGGGCGCCCGGCCCGATAGCGACGCGCCGCGCGACACCGAGGGTAGTGGCGGCTGCGGGCAGGGACAGGGCGGTGCGTGCGGCACGGCGTCCTCGGGTGAACTGAACAGGCGTGAGCAGCGGAACTGGTTGCGGCGGTTGTGGCTGGCCATGCCGTTGGCGCTGCTGGCGTCGGTGTCGACGATGGTGTTCGGCGCCTATCCGTGGGCGGGGTGGTTGGCGTTCGCGGCGACGGTACCGGTGCAATTCGTCGCCGAGTGGCCGTTCCTGCGCGGCGCGGTGCAACAGGCGCGGGCGGGAAGCGCCAACATGGACACGCTGATCACACTGGGCACATTGACCGCATTCGGCTACTCCACGTATGAGTTGTTCGCCGGTGGCGCACTGTTCTTCGAGACGGCGGCGCTGATCATTGCGTTCGTGGTGCTGGGTCGCTATTTCGAGGCCAGATCCACGAGCAAGGCGTCGGAGGCGATCGGCAAGCTTTTGGAGATGGGCGCCAAGGAAGCCTGCCTGCTCGTCGGCGGGCAAGAAATTCTCGTGCCGGTTGATCAGGTACAAGTCGGAGACCTGGTACGGGTACGGCCTGGGGAGAAGATCCCGGTCGACGGCGAGATCACCGACGGGCGCGCCGTCGTCGATGAGTCAATGCTGACCGGCGAGTCCGTCCCGGTCGAAAAATCGGTGGGCGACCGTGTTGCCGGTGCGACGGTCAACATCGACGGGCTGCTGACCGTGCGCGCCACCGCCGTCGGCGCCGATACCGCACTGGCGCAGATTGTGCGCCTGGTCGAGCAGGCACAGGGCGGCAAGGCGCCGGTACAGCGACTGGCTGACCGCGTCTCGGCGGTGTTCGTCCCGGCCGTCGTCGGGGTTGCCGCGGTGACATTTGCCGGGTGGACGCTGATCGCCGCCAACCCAGTCGCCGGTATGACCGCCGCGGTCGCGGTGCTGATCATCGCGTGCCCCTGTGCGCTGGGCCTGGCCACCCCGACGGCGATCACGGTCGGCACCGGCCGCGGCGCGGAACTGGGGATCCTGGTCAAAGGCGGCGAGGTAATGGAAGCCTCGAAGAAGATCGACACCGTGGTCTTCGACAAAACCGGCACGCTGACCCGCGCCCAGATGCGGGTCACCGATGTGATTGCCGGCAAGCGGCGCCAGCCCAATCTGGTGCTGCGAATCGCCGCCGCGGTCGAGTCGGGCTCCGAGCACCCCATCGGCACAGCGATCGTCGCGGCCGCGCGCGAGCTGGGGTTGCAGATTCCGGCCACGACGGCGTTCACCAGCCTCGCCGGCCACGGGGTGCAGGCCCAGATCGACGGCCGCACCGTGCTGGTCGGACGTCGCACACTTGTCGACGATCACGATTTGGTTCTGCCTGAGCACCTTTCTGCGGCGGCCGCCGAACTCGAAGAGCAAGGCCGCACCGCGGTGTTCGTCGGCCGCGACGACCACGTTGTGGGCGTGCTCGCCGTCGCTGACACGGTCAAGGACGACGCCGCCGACGTGGTCGCTCAACTGCAAGCCATGGGCCTGCAGGTCGCCATGATCACCGGCGACAACGCCCGCACGGCCGCCGCGATCGCCACGCAGGTCGGCATCGATCACGTCCTGGCTGAGGTGCTGCCGCAGGACAAGGTCACCGAAATCGAGCGGCTACAAGACCAGGGGCGGGTGGTCGCGATGGTGGGCGACGGCGTCAACGACGCCCCCGCGCTGGTGCAGGCCGATCTGGGCATCGCGATCGGCACCGGCACCGACGTGGCCATCGAGGCCTCCGACATCACGCTGATGTCCGACCGGCTCGACGGTGTTGTGGAGGCGATCGCGCTCTCCCGGCAGACGCTGCGCACCATCCACCAGAACCTTGGCTGGGCCTTCGGCTACAACACCGCCGCGATCCCCCTAGCCGCACTCGGTCTGCTCAACCCGATCATCGCGGGAGCGGCGATGGGGCTCTCCTCGGTCAGCGTGGTCACCAACTCGCTGCGGCTACGCCGCTTCGGCCGCCACACCCGACAAGGATCGCCCCAGACCGCCCACATGGTGGACATCCCAGATAGCGCGACGTGGGATTCGTGAAGCCAGTAGGTATGCCACAACATCGGCGCTCATTCACCCCGCAGTATCGAGTCACGGCCGCGCACATGGTGATCGACGGGCAGCGGCGAGTCGCTGAGGTAGCCCGCCAGCTAAACGTGGACACGAGCCTGCTGCATACATGGGTGCGCGATGAGCGGTGGCTGATGTCCCAGGCCCGCAGCGGTGACGGCCAGCGGCCAGATGTCGCTGGCGAACAGCCGCTTTCGGTCCAGGAGCGAGCGGATTTGGTCCGGCTAGGGCAGACCGCAGCCGAGCAGGCGCAAGAAATGGCCGGCATAGACGCGTCTCGGCACACTTTGCGACCGCAGCAGCGGCGAGCCGCGGCTTGAACTCGCCGCAAGGGAGTGCGCCTGCCACGGCGTACCCGAAATCGCCGAGCTACCGGGCGCGTCGAACTCCGGCTGCAACTGTCACCGGGTCGCGAAAATTGACCCACCTGAGATGCTAATGACGGGTGTTGGGAGACCGTGGGATGCGGATTGAGATTCTGAGCAGCCCGGGCTGTCCGAACGCGGCAACGGCCCATGAAATGCTGGTCGACTGTTTGGCCGTGGTCGGGATCAACACGGCGATCGTTGAGCGGGTCGGACCCTTTCCGTCACCGTCGATACTGATTGACGGCACCGATGTGATGCGTCCCGATCGGCCGCCGACGGGTGACGTCTGTCGGTTGGATCTGCCCAGCCGTGACGTCATACTGACCGCGCTGCGACGGGCGATTGCGGCCGAAAGCTAGTGGCCGCGAGGAGCGTACATGTTCACGGCAACGCCGGCCAGGAAAACCAGGGGCGCCAAGCACGTCCCAGCGGCCGGGTCGGAACCCCCCGAGGGCCATACCCCACGCCAGCGAGCCGCCGACGAACACGCCTCCCCGTAGGCGGCCAGGATCCGGCC
>NZ_JBYCLD010000387.1:0-1975 GCF_057473725.1 Mycobacterium sp. TH-M11
ACTCAACAAGAAGATCCGACGTCGCACCGACGTCTTGGGCATCTTCCCCGACCGCAACGCCCTCATTCGCCTCGTCGGCGCCGTCCTGGCCGAACACACGACGAATGGGCCGAGTCCCGGCGCTACCTCGGCCTCGACGTCCTGAGCAAATCACGCGCCGTCAACGACACACCGACAGAACAGGAGGCCACCCCGGCGGCACTGACCGCCTGAACCATCACGACGAAGAATCACACGACGACGTCATACACCACGTCCCTGGACTTGACCCCAGACACAACTTTTTCTTGGTGACCGAGCGCTGCAATAACTACTGCCTAATGTGGCTCTTCACAGTTGAGGGTGTAGAGCGGGTGGGCGCGTCGTTGCCGGGATAAGGGTCGAGGTCTTCCGAAGATGGGAGTTCTGACGCTGCCCACCAGGAAGACCTCGACGTGCACGACGCTACCGCTGTGGCCGGTTTTGCCGCGCCTGATGTGTCCACTTTCTGCCGCCTCGATGAACTGGGTCTGGTGGTGACCGGGCAACGTCTGGATTCCGATCGGGCGGTCTTGGCGTGCCGGATCGCCGCTGATGACTCGTGGTGCCGCCGCTGCGGGGAACAGGGCCGGTTGCGCGACACGGTCACCCGCACACTGGCCCACGAACCGTTGGGCTGGCGGCCGACGACGTTGCTGGTGCGCATCGCCCGCTACCGGTGCGCCGGGTGCTCGCATGTGTGGCGACAAGACAGTTGCGCGGCGGCCGAACCGCGGGCCCGGTTGTCCCGGCGCGCTCTGCGGTGGGCGTTGGAAGCGATCGTCTGCGCCCATCTGAGCATGTCGCGGGTCGCCGAGGCGCTCGGCGTGGCGTGGAACACCGCCAACAACGCTGTTCTCGCCGAAGGCCGCCGGGTCCTGATCAGCGATCCGGGCCGGTTCGACGGCGTCCGCGTGATCGGGGTCGATGAGCATGTGTGGCGCCACACCCGCCGCGGCGACAAGTACGTCACTGTCATCATCGACCTCACCCCGGTGCGGGAAAAGACCGGTCCCGCAAGGCTGTTGGACATGATCGAAGGCCGCTCCAAAGCTGTGTTCAAGACCTGGCTGGCCGATAGACCAAAGGCCTGGCGTGACGGTGTGCAGGTCGTGGCAATGGATGGGTTCACCGGCTTTAAGACCGCCGCCGCCGAGGAGATCCCCGACGCGGTTGCGGTCCTTGATCCCTTTCATGTCGTCCGGTTGGCCGGCGATGCCCTCGATGAGTGCCGGCGGCGAGTCCAGCTCGGCACCTGCGGGCGCCGCGGCCGCAAAGGCGATCCCCTGTTCAACGCCCGCCGGACCCTGCACACCGGCGTCGATCTGCTCACAGACAAACAGCGCAGCCGGCTGGAGACCCTGTTTGCCGACGACGCCCACACCGAGGTCCAAGCAACCTGGGGGATCTACCAGAAGATGGTCACCGCCTACCGCGACCCGGACCGGGCCACAGGCCGAAAGACGATGGCCGCATTGATCGCCTCGCTGAGCACCGGCGTTCCGAAGGCACTGGTCGAAGTCGTCAAACTCGGGCGCACCCTGAACCGACGCGCCGCTGACGTACTGGCCTACTTCGACCGGCCCGGTACCAGCAACGGACCCACCGAAGCCATCAACGGACGCCTGGAACACCTGCGCGGATCCGCCCTGGGCTTCCGCAACCTCACCAACTACATCGCACGATCACTGCTGGAAACCGGCGGATTCAGACCACGGCTACACCCTGGATTGTGAAGAGCCCTAAAAGCGCGATCGCGTTGAGTACGTTTTCGGGCGAGATCTGCGCGAACACCATGGCGTCATCGTAGAAAGCCCACGCGACAGCAGGGCAGACAGCTGGGTAGCCCGTTCGGACGAACCCGTTAGCTACGAGCCCCGAACGCGGCGATTCAGCCGCCGTACGCCGCGTCGCCGCCGCGACGAATCGCCGTCGGCAACCGCCGCCTAGCGTCGAT
>NZ_JBYCLD010000388.1:0-2001 GCF_057473725.1 Mycobacterium sp. TH-M11
ACTTTCAGAAATATCTCGACGGCGCCTCCGACGGGGCGTGGGGTAAAGGCGCCGGCGAGACGTTCAACGGGGGCGTCGGTGTCGGTGCCGCGGGCAACAACGGCACGTCAGCGCTGTTGCAGAGCACCGAAGGGGCGATCACCTACAACGAGTGGTCGTTCGCGGTGGGTAAGCAATTGAGCATGGCCCGAATCATCACCTCGGCCGGTCCGGAGCCGGTTTCGATTACTGTCGACTCCGTGGGCAAGACCATTGCCGGGGTCAAGTTCGCAGGCAGCGGTAATGATTTGGTGTTGGACACGTCGTCGTTCTACAAGCCGACACTGGCTGGTTCCTATCCGATCGTGTTGGCGACCTACGAGATCGTCTGCTCGAAGTATCCGGATTCCGCGACTGGCTCCGCGGTGAAGGCGTTCATGCAGGCCGCCATTGGGCCGGGCCAAGATGGCTTGGATCAGTACGGATCCATTCCGATGCCCAGCTCCTTCCAGGCGAAGCTGGCGACAGCGGTGAACGCGATCTCATGATGATCACGACGAAGGGAGCGTCGCTGTGAGCGGGCCGGTTTCACGGGTGGGGTCGCAATTTGGGCACTATCGACTGCACCGGCTGTTGGGCCGCGGTGGCATGGGTGAGGTCTATGAGGCCGAGGACACCCGTAAGCGCCGGATGGTGGCGTTGAAGCTGATCTCGCCGCAATTCTCCGGCGACCCGACGTTCCGCGCACGGATGCAGCGAGAAGCCGATGCCGCGGGTCGGCTGACCGAACCGCATGTGGTGCCGATCCATGACTACGGCGAGATCGACGGAAAGCTGTACGTGGAGATGCGGCTGGTCGACGGCACCGACTTGGCCACGCTGTTGAGGCGTTCCGGACCATTGGCTCCTGCCCGCGCGGTCGCCATTGTGCGCCAGATTGCCGCCGCACTGGACGGCGCGCACGCTGCGGGGGTCACGCATCGCGACGTCAAACCGGAGAACATCCTGGTCACCGGCGACGACTTCGCTTATCTGGTGGACTTCGGGATCGCCCGAGCGGCTGCCGATCCGGGGCTGACCCAGACCGGGATTGCGATGGGAACTTACAGCTATATGGCTCCCGAGCGGTTCACCGGCGATGAGGTCACCTATCGGGCCGATGTGTATTCGCTGGCCTGTGTGTTGGCCGAGTCGTTGCTTGGGTCGCCTCCATTTCCGGTCGGCAGTATCGAGCAAGCGGTCGGTGCGCATTTGACGAAGCCTCCGCCGCGGCCCAGCCAGCTGCGCCCCGGAGTGATCCCGGCGGCTTTCGATGACGTGATCGCCCGCGGCATGGCCAAAAACCCCGCCGAGCGTTATCGCAGCGCCGGTGAGCTGGCCGCCGCCGCTCACCACGCGTTGGCTGAACCCGAGCAACACCAGGCGGTCAGGATCCTGCAGCAGGGCGAGAATGCCAGGGCGGCCGATCACGCCGATCGTGCCCTGCAGGCGCGTCACACGTCCTCACTGCCCGACGAAACCATGGCTCGACCTGTGCCGTCGATCGCCAACGAGGCGGCCTGGAGGCCCCCTCCCGCCGGCGGCGGCAGCTGGGGCCACCGCTCCGGGCCGCCGTCCGCCCCCGGCCCTGCGCCCGCACCGGACTTCAGCGCGTCATCGCCGCGGGATGACAAGCGAAAGTGGATTCTCATCGGCGCTGCTGCCCTGGTCGCCGTCGCCGTCGGAGTTGCAGTTTTCGTGGTGCAGCCGTGGCGGAACTCATCGACGTCGGCATCGGGACAAAGCGTGCTGCCGTTCAATGGCCTCAATTACCGGCTTTCGCCAAGCGGGGTGGCGCTCGACAATGCCGGCGGCGTCTACGTCACCAGTGAGAGCATGTACGGCAAGGTGGTGAAGTTGGCGCCGGGATCGAGCACCCCGACGGAGCTGCCGTTCAACGGTCTTTACCAGCCGCAGGGGTTGGCGGTGGATTCGGCGGGGACCGTGTATGTGAGTGATTTCAACAACCGGGTGGTGAGGTTG
>NZ_JBYCLD010000389.1:0-18193 GCF_057473725.1 Mycobacterium sp. TH-M11
TATGCCGGACTACGCCCGCTGATCGACACCGGCGCCGGCCACACCGCCGACGTCTCCCGTGACCATGCCGTCGTCGAGTCGCCCTCGGGCGTGATCAGCGTGATCGGCGGCAAACTCACCGAATACCGGCACATGGCCGAGGACGTGCTCGACCGCGCCATCGTGTTGCGAAAGCTCGACGCCGGTGCGTGCCAGACCAGAAACCTGCCGCTGGTCGGCGCGCCGGGCAACCCGGGGTCCACAACCGCAGCGATGGCCGGGCTGCCGGAGTCGCTGGTTTTGCGCTACGGCGCCGAGGCGGCCAACGTGATCGCGACGGCTACCTGCGATCGGCCCGCGGATCAGGTGGCCGACGGGATCGACGTGACGCGTGCGGAGTTCGAGTACGCCGCGACCCACGAGGGTGCGTTGACGGTCGACGACATCGTCGACCGGCGGACGCGCATCGGCCTGGTGGCGGCCGATCGGGAGCGCGTCATCGCGGCAGCGGAAGAGCTGCTGGCGAAGTAGGGGTCAGAATCACATCACGCACCGCGGACGCGGTATGTGGCTGCCACAACGCCTGCACCGGAACCAGCACGCGCTCCTGGAGTTCGAGCACCTGCACCGCGTGGCCGGCCGCCGGCCCGGGCGCGGAGGTGACGAACGAGACCCCGTGGTCGGTCAGCGGCGCGACCTCGGGCGGGCAACCCTGGACCCGGCTGACGCGGTACCGCGGCTCGAAACCCGCGCGTCGGCAGACGTTGACCAGGAAGTCGCTGTAATACGACGCCCCGGGTGGCGCCCACAGCACAATGGTTTCGTCGGCCAGGTCGGCAATGGACAGGCTCGTCCGCCCGGCCAGCCGGTGAGCGCTGGGGACCGCGACCCGCAGCGCGTCGTAGCGAGCGATCGCGGTGGCCAGCGACTCCTGCGGGACCACCCCGCGGCGCAGCCCGAGGTCGACCGATCCGTCGCGCACCGCGGCCACAAGCTGATCTGGAAACAGTTGCAGCGCCGTGAATGATGTGTCGGGCAACGCCTCGATCGCCGGCGCCAGCAGCGCGTAGACGTCGTTGTTTTCGATCGCCGGGGAGTGCCCGACCACGAACTGATCGGGCTGCTCACTGGCGGCCTCCCGGGTGTGTGCCGCGATCGTGCGCGCGGCCGCGAGCAAGGTGCGCCCCTCCTCGAGCAGCGTCTGCCCGGCCCGGGTCGGTGCGATCCTGCGGCCAGTGCGCACCAACAACGTTGCGCCGACCTGCTTCTCGAGCTGTTGGACCGAACTGCTCAGCGCCTGCTGGGACAGATGCAACTGCGCGGCCGCGCGGGTGAAGCCGGCGGCATCGACGACCGCGATGAAGTGTCGCAGGCGACGCAGGTCGGAGAGCCCGTCGTCGACCAGTGGCTCAGACATCCATCGACTCTATCCACAAGTAATGCTTGTCGAAACATCGATAATGGCTGTTGTTCATTTGTCCTGCCATCGCCTAGATTCGTGGCGACACGAGAGATGGGAGTGCCATGAGCAACCTGACTGGTAAATCGGCCGTGGTGGCCGCCGGAGCGAAGAACCTGGGCGGGCTGATCAGTACGACGCTGGCCGACAAAGGCGTCAACGTCGCGGTGCACTACAACAGCGCGTCCACTGAGGCCGATGCCGACAAGACGGTCGCCGCCGTCCAAGCCGCCGGCGTCAGGGCGATCAAGGTTCAGGGCGACCTGACCAAACCGGACAACGTCACCAAACTGTTCGACGCCGCGGTCGATGCCTTCGGCGGTGTCGACATCGCAATCAATACGGTCGGCAAGGTGTTGCGCAAGCCCATCGTCGAGACCACCGAGGCCGAGTACGACTCGATGTTCGACATCAACTCCAAGGCCGCGTACTTCTTCCTGCAACAGGCCGGCAAGCGTCTCAACGACGGGGGATCGGTGGTCACGATCGTCACCGCGCTGCTGGCCGCCTTCACCGACGGCTACTCCACTTACGCCGGGGCCAAGAGTCCGGTCGAGCACTTCACTCGCGCTGCCGCCAAAGAGTTTGGCGTGCGAGGTATTTCGGTGAACAATGTGGCACCCGGGCCGATGGATACGCCGTTTTTCTACGGTCAGGAGACCCCGGAGCGGGTTGAGTTCCACAAGTCCCAGGGGATGGGCAACCGGCTCACGCTCATCGAGGACATCGCGCCGCTGGTGGTGTTCCTGGCCGGCGAGGGTCACTGGGTGACCGGGCAGACCATCTTCGCCAACGGCGGCTATACCACGCGCTGAGATTTACAGCGGGATGTTCTTGTGCCGTCCGCGCCGGGCCGGTGCTTCGGCCAGCGCCTCGGTGATCTTGCCGCGGGTGTGGGCGGGGTCGATCTTCTCGTCGACGACGCCGATCTCGATGGCGTTGTCGACGCCGCCGGCGATCCGCTCGTGCTCGGCGGCAAGCTCCTCGTGTAGCGCGTCGCGCTCGTGCTCGGCGGCGGCGGCCAGCTTCTTCTTGTGCAGAATGCCGACGGCAGCCTTGGCGCCCATCACGGCGACCTCGGCGTCCGGCCAGGCGAACACCTTGGTGGCGCCCAGCGAACGCGAGTTCATCGCAATGTAGGCCCCGCCGTAGATCTTTCGGGTGACCAGCGTGACGCGCGGGACGGTGGCCTCACCGAACGCATGCAGCAGCTTGGCCCCGCGGCGCACCACGCCGCCCCATTCCTGGTCCACACCCGGCAGGTATCCCGGTACGTCGACGATCACGATCAGCGGGATACCGAACGCGTCGCACAGCCGTACGAAACGCGCTGCCTTCTCGGCGCTTTCGGAGTTCAGGCAGCCGCCCAGGCGCAGCGGATTGTTGGCCAGCACGCCCACCGAGCGTCCCGAGAGCCGACCCAGGCCGACCACCATCGACGGTGCCCACTTGGCTTGGAACTCGTCAAACGGCGTGTCGTCATCGAGCAGCGCGGTGACCAGCGGATGCACGTCGTAGGCACGCCGCGGCGACTCCGGCAGCAGCGCGTGCAGGTCAGTTTCGTGCGCTTCGGCTTTGCTGCGGTCGAAATGACCCTGCTGGCAGAACAATCCGACCAGCCGGCGACCACGCGCGTAGGCGTCGTCCTCGTCGTCGGCGACGATGTGGCAGACACCGGACTTTTTGTGGTGGGTGTCCGGGCCGCCGAGCGAGGCCATGTCGACGTCTTCACCGGTGACGCTGCGCACGACGTCCGGTCCGGTGACGAACACCCGGCCTTCCGGCGCCATGATGACGACGTCGGTCAGTGCCGGTCCGTAGGCCGCGCCGCCGGCGGCGAAACCCACCACGACAGAAATCTGGGGCACGTATCCGGACGCCCGGATCATCGCCTCGAACACCAAACCCACCGCGTGCAGCGCCTTGACGCCCTCGGCGAGCCGCGCGCCACCGGAGTGCCAGATGCCCACGATCGGGCTCTGCTCTGCGATGGCGGTGTCGTAGGCATTGACGATGTGCGTGCAGCCCTCAAGCCCCATGGCGCCACCCATCACGGTGCCGTCGGTGGCAAATGCGATGGTGCGCAACCCGTTGACGGTCCCGCCCGCGGCGAGCACCCCGGAGCGGTCACGTTCGTGCAGCAACTCGATGCTGCCGTCGTCGAAAAACCTGCTCAGTCGCAGCAGCGGGTCGCGCGGGTCGAGCGACTCGTCGATTGCCTCAGGGGCCAGGGTCGTCATCGCAGGTCTCCTCGTCTTAAGTGCTGATCGGTCAGTACCGGCCGAAGGTGAGTGCCACGTTGTGCCCGCCGAAGCCGAAGGAATTGTTGACGGCGTACTGGTAGTTGCCCGGCCGCGGCGTGCCCGCCACCACGTCGAGGTCGATCTCGGGGTCGAGATTCTTCAGGTTCAGCGTCGCCGGGACCACCTGGTCGCGCAGGGCCTGCACAGTCAGGATCGACTCCACCGCGCCGACGGCACCGACGGAGTGGCCGAGTGCGCTCTTGGGTGCGTACACCGCGGCGTTGCCGCCGTGCGGACCCAGGGCGCGGGTGATGGCCATGCTCTCGGCCACGTCGCCGACCGAGGTTCCGGTGGCGTGGGCATTGATGTGGTCGATGTCGGACGGCGATAGCCCGGCCAGCTCGATCGACCGGGTTATCGCATGACCGGCCCGCTCGCCGTTGGGGTCCGGGGCCACCATATGGAAGCCATCCGAGGTGACGCTGGCACCCATCAGCCGCGCCAAGATGTTTGCGCCACGGGCCTTGGCGTGCTCTTCGGTCTCGATGACCATCAGCGCGCCCGCTTCGCCGAAGACGAAGCCATTACGGTCCCTGTCGAACGGACGGCAGGCGCCGGCAGGGTCGTCGTTACTGGTGGACAGCACGATACGCATCTGGGCAAAGCCTGCGATAGGCACCGCCTCGATCTTGGTCTCGACGCCACCGCAGATCGCGATGTCGGCTTCGCCGAGCACGAGTTGCTGCCAGGCGCGGGCAATGGCCTCCGATCCGGACGCGCAGGCCGAGACCGCGGTCATCACACCGGCCTTGGCGTGCCGTTCGAGCCCGATCGAGGCGGCCGCGCCGTTGGGCATGTACATCTGCACGACCAACGGGGAGACCGATTTCAAGCCTCTTTCGCGCATGGCGTCGTAGGCGAAAATCAGCTCTTCGCTGGAACCGATGCCGGTGCCGACCGACACCGCCAACCGGTTGGTGTCCACCTCGGGCGAACCGGCGTTCTCCCACACGCGCCGGTTCAGCACCGTGGCCATTTTCTGCAAGTAACCCATTCGGCGCGCCTCGACGCGGTTCAACTGGTTGTCGAACTCCTCGAGGAGATGCCCACCGATGCGAACCGGCAGATTGAACTGCTCGACGAACGGGTCATCGAGAGTCCGGATTCCGCTCTGTCCGTCCAGCAGCATCTTCCACGTGGTCTCGGCATCGGTCGCCAGTGCGGTCGTCATCGCGACGCCGGTAACAACGATGTCGGGGAAACCGTTCCCCGTAGCCAACTTTGACGATGTGGTCATGGGCCCTACGAACATGCCTTTCTTGTGTTTATCAGTACCGCCCGAAGGCCAGCGCGACGTTGTGTCCGCCGAAACCAAACGAGTTGTTGATGGCGTAGTGGTATTCGCCGTATCGCGGCTCGCCCGCGACGACGTCGAGGTCGATCTCGGGGTCGGGGGTTATGTAGTTGAGTGTCGGCGGAATGACGCCGTCCCGCAGCGCGAGCACGGTCAGGATCGATTCCAGCGCTCCGACGGCGCCGATCGAGTGACCCAGCGCCCCCTTGGGCGCGTAGACCGCGGCGTCTTGACATCCGGCGACCCGGATGGCGTTGGCCTCGGCGGTGTCACCGATCGGGGTGGCGGTCGCATGCGCGTTGATGTGGTCGACGTCCTTGGGGGACAAGCCCGCCATTTCCAGTGAACGGGCCATTGCCTTGCCGGCGCGCACACCGTCGGCGGCCGGGGCCACCATGTGGAACGCATCCGACGTGATGCCGGCACCCATCAGCCGGGCCAGCGGCTTGGCGCCACGGGCCTTGGCGTGCTCTTCGGTCTCGATGATCATCATCGCGCCCGCCTCGCCGAACACGAAGCCGTTGCGGTCCTTGTCGAACGGACGGGACGCTCCCTCGGGGTTGTCGTTGCGAGTCGACATCGCGCGCATCATCGAAAACGCTGCGATCGGCAGCGCCTCGATGTTGCCTTCGACGCCACCGCAGACCGCAAAGTCTGCGTCGCCCATGACGATCTGTCGCCACGCGTGAGCAATGGCCTCCGAGCCCGACGAACAGGCAGACACCGGGGTCATCACCCCGGCGCGGGCGCCGAGTTGCAGACCGACGACGGCCGCGGCGCCGTTGGGCATGATCATCTGCACGGCGAGCGGGGACACCTTGCGGGGCCCGCCCTCGTTCATCAGGTCATAGGTCTCGACGATCTTCTCGGCGCCGCCCAGTCCGGTGCCGACCACGACCGCGAAACGGTCGGGGTCGACCTCAGGGCTGCCGGCGGACTCCCACAGTCGGCCGCTGAGGTACTTGGCCAGCCGTTGGACGTAGGACATGCGCCGCAGATCCAGTCGGCCCATGTGGTCGTCGACGGCCTCTTTGAGATGCCCGCCGATTCTGACCGGCAGGTCCCATTTCGTCACGAACTCGTCCTCGAGCACGCGGATGCCGGATTCCCCGGCAAGCAGACCCTTCCACGTGCCGTCGATGTCTGGCGCGATAGAAGTCGTCGCCTCGACGGCGGTTACCACAACATTGGGGTAACCGCCGTTAGCAGTGGAAGGTTTGGTCACTTGCTCTCGGCCTCGGTCTCGAACTTGGCGCGCAGGGCCTGAGCGGCTTCGGGGTTTTCTTCTTCGAGCTTCTGGATGTAGTTCACGACGTCACCGACGGTGCGCAGACCGGCGAGGTCCTCGTCGGGGATCTTCACGCCGTACTTGTCCTCGGTCTGCACGGCGATCTCCACCATCGACAGCGAGTCGATGTCCAGGTCGTCGACGAACGACTTCTCCGGGGTGATCTCCGAGGGCTCGATACCGGTGACCTCTTCGATGATCTCGGCGATACCGGCGATGATTTCTTCCTGGCTGACGGACACGTTGTGTTTCCCTTCGTAATGTGTTGTGTAGTGCTGATTTACGTACTTTGTGCGGTTGTGATGGCGGACGGGTTTGGTGACTTGGCCGGCTGGCCAACTTTTTCCCGGGTTATAGCTGGGCCAAACCATCCAGGTCTGTGGGGGCCTTGACGGCGTGTGTCGGTGTCCCACGGAGTTCGCGTTTGGCGATGCCGGACAGCGCTCCCGCCGGTGGGAACTCGACAATTACGGTGACGCCGCGCTGACGCAGCGTTGCCGAGCACAGATCCCAGCGCACCGGCCGGGTCAGTTGCGCGACGAGCTTGTCCATTGCGTCGGCGGCCGAGGTCACCGGCTGACCATCGCGGTTGGACAACAACGTGGCGGTGGGTTCGCAGGTTGCGAGGTTCTGCGCCGCCGCGGCGTAGCCGTCGAGAGCCGAGGCCATGAACTCGGTGTGGAAGGCGCCCGCGACGCCCAAGGCGCGGACCCGGGCCTTCGCCGGCGGGTCTTCGGCGAGCTTGTCCAGCGCGCTGAGGCGGCCGGCGGCCACGATCTGGCCGGCGGCGTTGCGGTTGGCCGCGACCAGGTCGAGCTGTTCGAGCCGCGCGAGCACTTCGGCCTCCTCGCCACCGAGAACGGCTGACATTCCGGTCGGCTCGTTGGCGCAGGCTTTGGCCATCTCGGCGCCGCGGGTGGCGGCCAGCGCGACAGCGTCGTCGGCGGACAGCACGCCGGCGATTGCGTAGGCGGCAATTTCACCCACCGAGTGGCCCGCGACGACCACATCCTTGCCTGCGAGCAGACCGCGGCTCGTCAGTTCCTGGTACGCGAGCAGGGTGGCCGCGACAATCAGCGGCTGAGCGATCGCGGTGTCGGTGATCTCCTCGGTGGCGGCGGTGGTGCCCAGCCGTGCGAGATCGAGTCCGCTGGCGGTCGACCACGACGTCAACCGGGCCGCGGCGCCGGGCAACTCCAGCCACGGCGAGAGCATCCCCTCGGTCTGCGACCCTTGTCCGGGCGCCAGCAACGCAATCACGTTATTAAGGAAACACTGTGAAGCCGTCATTGCGACGTGTAAAGGAATATGAACCTTGTCTTATGTTTTTGTGGAAACTCCACAAAACAGCCCGCGATGCGACGTGTTCGATATCGTGCCGCAATCTGTCAGCCGACGTCGACGGTGCTTCGCGCCGCGAATAGGTCGCTGTCGATCGGTCGCGTGACCGGCGTCACGACGCCGCTTGCAGCGCTGGACTGCTCCGCCTGGTACACCAGCTGGCCCACCGTCGCGGCCACCCGCAGGACGTAAGCGTCGCGCGGCAGGGTCGGGTCGCGACCGGTGAAGTCCGCGATGCGCCGCAGTCGATAGCGCACGGTGTTTGGATGAACGAACAACTTGCGGGCGCAGGCCTCGATCGCGCCGCCGCAGTCCAGGTAGGCGTCCAGGGTCTCGGTCAGCGTCGGACCAGCGTCGGCGAGCGGTCGCATCACATCGGTGTGCAACGCCGCGACGGCTGCCGCGTCGCCCATCAGTGCCCGCTCGGGGAGCAGTTCACGCGCCAGCACGGGTCGCGGTGCGCCCCGCCAACCGGTCACGGCGTTCATGCCGGCGATGGCCTCGCTGGCGCTGTGGTAGGCCGCCGTCAGCATCGGCGCAGTCGGCCCGATCACCACCGGGCCCTCGGAGAAGGCGTCCAACAGGGCGCCAAAGACTTTCTCGGTCGGTGCCAACTGGCCGGAGACAATCGCGACCAGGTAGGTGCCGTGCACGTCAGTGAGCGCGGCGCGGCCGTGCCGTGCGGCGATATCCCGAACATCTTGGCTGGCATGGCTTTCCCGGCCCGGCGCCGGCGTACCGACCATCACGGTCGCCGGAGCATTGGTGTCCCAGTTCAGCGCCGCGGCGCGGGATAACAGTTCCGGGCCCGTGTCGCCGCGAACCACCGCGTCTACGACGGTGGCCTCCATGCGGCTGTCCCAGGTGCCCCGCGCCTCGGCCGCGTCGGCGTAAGCGGTCGCGGCACTGAACGCCAGGTCGCGGCTGTACTTGAGGATCCCGACGGTCAGCGCGGTCAGTTGCTCGTCGGAGCGGGCCAGCAGCGGGGCGACCTCTTCGAAGAATTCCAGGGTGACCCGGATCATCTCGACAGAGTGACGCAATGGCATCCGTCGGGTCAGGTCCTGGGGCATCAGTTCGAACGCCCGGGCGGTGTAGTCGATGTTGCTGCTCGGGTCGGTCATCCACTCCACGAAGTTCGCGACGGCGGTCTGCACCACCAGCGCCAAGCTGGCCCGCTGGGAGGCTTCCAGCTCCGCGAAGAATGGCAGCCGTTCCTGCATGGCGCTCACGGCTTCGGTGGAGAAGCGGCCGGAGTACTGCTTCAGCCGGCGCAGCAGCGACTCCGGAACGGAGTCCAGCAGATCCAGCGTCGTCCGGGGCGTCGGGAACTGCTTGTCGGGCATTCCTAAAAGCTACGCCGATTTTCTGGATGTTTCCGCCAAAGACGCGCACTCAGGCGTTCCGCCCAGGCTGCGGCTGGCCGCGTTCTCGACGCCCAGACTGCGGCTGGCCGCGTTCTCGACGAAGGGCGTATCAGGCGCCCGGTCCTGGGTCGGAGGTCTGCGCCGGCGCGGCCTGCACATCGTCGATGCGGTACTGCCGCGCGGCCGCGACCGCCACCGACGGGTCGATCTCGCCGTCGCGGGCCAGCGCCTCCAGCACGGCGACGACCTGCGACTCGGCATCGGTGTTGAAGTAACGCCGCGCCGCCGGCCGGGTGTCGGAGAAGCCGAACCCGTCGGTGCCCAGCGTGACGTAGCTGCCCGGCACCCAAGGTCGAATCAGCTCGGGCACCGCCCGCATCCAGTCCGAGACGGCGATGAACGGGCCGGTCGCCTTGGACAGCGCCCGCGTCACGTACGGCTCGTCCGCGGGCCGGTCCGGGTGCCGCAGCCGTTCCTTCTGGATGGCGACGCCGTCGCGGTTGAGCTCACTCCAACTGGTCACCGACCACACGTCGGCGGCGACATCCCACTCGGCGGCCAGCATCTCGGCGGCCCGCAGCGCCGCGGGCATCGCCACGCCCGACGCCAAAATGTTGGCGGCGTTGGAGCGGCTTTCGGCGGCCCGCTGGTAGCGGTAGATCCCGCGCAGGACGCCTTCGGGGTCGAAGTTCTCCGGCTCCGGCGGCTGCACGTAGGGCTCGTTGTAGATGGTCAGGTAGAAGAAGACGTTTTCGGGCTGCTCGCCGTACATCCGGGCCAACCCGCCTTCGATGATGTAAGCGATTTCGAAGGCGAAGGCAGGGTCGTAGGAGACCACCGCCGGGTTGGTGGCCGCCAGCAGCGGCGATTGACCGTCGGCATGCTGCAGTCCCTCGCCGGTCAGCGTGGTGCGTCCGGCGGTGGCGCCGAGTAAGAAGCCGCGTGTCATCTGGTCGGCAGCGGCCCATAGCCCGTCGCCGGTCCGTTGAAAGCCGAACATCGAATAGAAGATGTAGATCGGGATCATCGGCTCGTTGTGCGTCGCATACGACGTGCCGGCCGCGGTGAAGGAGGCGACCGAGCCGGCCTCGTTGATGCCCTCATGCAGGATCTGGCCGATCTCACTTTCCTTGTAAGCCAGCATGAGATCGGCATCGACGGCGGTGTAGAGCTGGCCGTTGCGGTTGTAGATCTTCAACGACGGGAACCAGGAGTCCATGCCGAACGTGCGCGCCTCGTCAGGGATGATCGGGACGATGCGCGGCCCGATCTCCTTGTCGCGAAGGAGTTCTTTGAAGGTCCGCACCGTCGCCATGGTGGTGGCCACTTCCTGGTGCCCGGACCCCTTCTTCAGCGGCGAATAGATCTCGCGACCCGGCAGGTTCAGCGTCTTGGAGTTGGTGCGCCGCTCGGGCAGGAAGCCGCCCAGTGCGTGCCGCCGCTCAAGCAGATAACGGATCTCGGGGGCGTCGGGGCCGGGGTGGTAGTACGGCGGCAGGTAGGGATCCTGTTCGAGTTGCGCATCGCTGATCGGGATTCGGATCGCATCGCGGAAGTCCTTGAGGTCTTGTAGCGCAAGCTTTTTCATTTGGTGCGTGGCGTTGCGGCCCTGGAAGTGCGCGCCGAGCGAGTAGCCCTTGATGGTTTTGGCCAGGATCACCGTCGGCTGGCCGTTGTGGTCGACGGCCGCGCGGTAGGCCGCATAGACCTTGCGGTAGTCGTGCCCGCCGCGCTTGAGGTTCCAGATCTCCGCGTCGGTCATCGACGCGACGAGCGCCTTGGTGCGTGGGTCGCGGCCGAAGAAGTGATCGCGCACGTAGGCACCGTCGTTGGCCTTGTAGGTCTGGTAGTCGCCGTCGGGGGTGGTGTTCATCAAATTCACCAGTGCGCCGTCGCGGTCGGCGTGCAGCAGCGCGTCCCACTCGCGCCCCCAGACGACCTTGATGACGTTCCAGCCGGCGCCGCGGAAGAACGACTCCAACTCCTGGATGATCTTGCCGTTGCCGCGTACCGGGCCGTCGAGGCGCTGCAGGTTGCAGTTGACGACGAACGTCAGGTTGTCCAGGCCCTCGTTGGCGGCCACCTGGATCAGCCCGCGGCTCTCCGGCTCGTCCATCTCACCGTCGCCCAAAAACGCCCACACGTGCTGATCGGAGGTGTCCTTGAGGCCGCGATCATGCAGGTAGTGGTTGAACCGGGCCTGATAGATGGCGTTCATCGGGCCCAGGCCCATCGACACTGTCGGAAACTGCCAGAAGTCGGGCATCAACCGCGGGTGCGGGTAGGACGGCAGCCCGCCGCCGGGGTGGCTGTGCTCCTGACGGAAGCCGTCCAGCTGATCGGTGGTCAGTCGGCCCTCCAGAAACGCCCGGGCGTAGATGCCGGGGGAGGCGTGGCCCTGGATGAACACCTGATCGCCGCCGCCGGGATGCGAACGGCCGCGGAAGAAGTGGTTGAAGCCGACTTCGTAGAGCGCCGCCGAGGATGCGTAGGTCGAAATATGGCCGCCCACACCGACTCCCGGGCGCTGCGCGCGGTGCACCATGATCGCGGCGTTCCATCTGATCCAGGCCCGATAGCGTCGTTCGACGTCCTCGTCACCGGGGAACCACGGCTCCATCTCGGTCGGAATGGTGTTGACGTAGTCGGTCGATGTCAGAGCTGGCAGTGCCACCCGCTGTTCGCCGGCCCGCTCGAGCAACCGCAGCATCAGGTAGCGGGCGCGCGCCGGCCCTTGACGCGCCAAAAGCTCGTCAAAGGATTCCAGCCACTCGGCGGTTTCCTCCGGATCGATGTCCGGCAGGTAGGACGCGACGCCTTCGCGGATCACCCGCACGCGGTCGGGTTCGCTTGCGGCGGTGGTGTTTTTCGCCAGATCGTGGCGGACGAACTCGGTGGTCAACGCACTACTCCTAGGTAGGCGGCCGACCGGCTTGTGGCTGATCGAGCCGTCGCGGATTGCTGCGGCCCCGGTGGGGGCTGCCCCTATCGTGCCGCACTCGATCTCGGCGCGGGTAGCGCCCGGGTCAGCTGGCCGGCAACGCCGCGATCACGGCGCTTGACGCTGCCTGTCGAGGTCAACCGGTAACGTCGTGATCTGTGCGGATGGGATGGTTCGGCTGGCCCAGCGCTGCGCGCGCCGCGGGCTGCATCGCTGTCGTGTTGATTGCTGTCGTCGGCTGCACGACTGTCACCGACGGCTCACCGGGGGTCGATGTCGCGATGGCCCCGGCTTACCGCGCGTCGGTCTCCGCATCCGTCTCGGCCTCGGCGGCCACCTCGAGTATCAGGGAGTCGCAGCGCCAGCGCTCGATCACGGTCGCGGCCGTGGTCAAAGCATGCGAATCGTTCGTCGTCAGCAGCAAAGAAGCCGTCGATCGGGTGAACGACTTTGTCGCCGCCTACAACCGGGGAGGCGATACTTCGGCCGCCGCGCAACCTGCGGTCGATGCCTTGACGCACAGCGCCGACACCGTCGAAAGCGACAGCAATGGTCCGCTGTCGCGGCAATTGCGCGAGGCGCTCAACGCCTACAACGACGCTGCCCGCGCCGTTGCGAACGCGATCCGCTCACACGTCGGGACCGACCAGTTCAATCAGCGCGTCAATCAACTCAACGACGCCAAGGGCGAAGCTGTCAAAAGTTGCCGGGCGTCCCTTTGAGTCGGCTGATGTGCAACGCTTCGCGCTATGGGACGATAATTTGCAACGCATGGCGTCTTTGACGCTCAAGTGGCTTGAAACTGACAAGGAGGTCGCACGGTGGTGGCCGCGGATGACGCCCCGAGCTTTGCCGGCAAACTGGGCATCCAACCAGGGCAGGTTGTCCAGGAGTGGGGTTGGGACGAGGACGCCGACGACGACATTCGCGCCGATGTCGAGGATGCGTGCGGTGGCGAGTTGCTCGACGAAGACACCGACGAGGTGGTGGACATCGTGCTGCTGTGGTGGCGCGATGATGACGGTGACCTGGTGGACACCCTGATGGACGCGATTACCTCGCTGGCCGATGACGGCGTGATCTGGGTGCTCACACCCAAGACCGGCAAGGCCGGCCACGTGCAACCCGCCGAGATCGCCGAGTCGGCGCCGACAGCCGGCCTGATGCCGACCTCGTCGGTCAACCTCGGAGACTGGAGCGCCAGCCGTCTGGTGCAACCGAAGTCGCGAGCGGCCGGGCGTCGCTGATGCTGCCGGTAGGTAGCACCGCACCAGACTTCACGTTGCCCGACCAGAACCGACAGCTCGTCACCCTCAGCGACTTTCGCGGCGCCAAGGACGTGCTACTGGTCTTCTTTCCGCTGGCGTTCACCGGCATCTGCCAGGGTGAGCTCGATCAGGTTCGCGATCACCTGCCCGATTACGAGGACGACGACCGTGCGGTGCTGGCCATCTCGGTCGGGCCGGCGGCCACCCACAAGGTGTGGGCCACCCAAAGCGGGTTCCTGTTCCCGGTGCTCTCGGATTTCTGGCCGCATGGCGCGGTCAGCCAGGCCTACGGCGTGTTCAACGACGACGCCGGGGTCGCAAACCGGGGCACGTTCGTCATCGACCGGTCTGGGACGGTCCGTTTTGCCGAGATGAAGCAGCCCGGCGAAGCCCGTGACCAGCAGCTGTGGGTCGACGCGTTGGCGGCGCTGGACGCCTGAGCGGTTGACCGGCGTTTTGGGCGTCGAGTGGTCGGGACGGTATCTTTGCCCGGCACGGGCGCGTAGCTCAGTGGTAGAGCTCTGGTTTTACACACCAGCGGTCGGCGGTTCGATACCGTCCGCGCCCACCATCGTTTGTGTAGGAGTAACGAGCTTGCTCTTCGACGGCAGCGAGTCGGGCGTCGCGACGATTGCGGGCGTGCCGGGGTCCGGGGCATCGAGTGTGCATCCTGGGCGTCGAGTGTGCATCGTGGGCGGGAAAATCGCGAAAATCCCGCCCTGTGTTAGCACTCGAAGCCGTCAGTGCACACTCGACGCTGGGACAGGCGCAACGAGGCAAGCGGACGGCCAGCCGGCGAAGAGGCATGTGACGTGAGTCTCAACCCGGGACCGAGCGTGGCGAGCGCCACATTTACTTCGTCTCCCTAATTAGGCAAGCTTGGTACATGACTTCGCAGCTGACTTCCAAGCGCACCGACAGCGACGTCCTGCCCAAGGACTTCGACGCCACGACCGGGCCGATCTACCTGCAGCCGTGGTTCTGGTTGGCCATCATCGGCGCGATTGGCATGGTCGCCCTCACTATCACCATCTAGGCCCTACACCACCCGCCAACCTCGGCGGGCGCGAAAGCGCATGTCCCACAGGTAGAGCCGATAGCCGACGATCCATGCCTGGTGTGGAATCAGGTGGTCGGCCAACCGTAAGGCGGCAAGTAGCCATTCGAAACGACGCTGCTGGGATTCTGACCAATCCAACCGCATCAGGGTGCGGAACTCGGGAGGCAGAAAGCCCGTCGTCGCGAACAGGTTGAACGGCCCCACCAGGGCGCGCAATGGCCATGGCAGAAACGCCATCGCCGCGACTCCACGCAGGTGCTCGCGGACCGGGGGATCGATCCGCAGGCCATCCAGCGACCGGTCCCAATAGTCGGCGAAGGCGACCCGATTCGGTGGCCACATGGACTCGCGCACCTGGAGCGTGGTGCCCAGCCGCCGGGCGTCCCGGTATACCGCGTCGGCGGCCGCCTCGTCGAGTGGGCCGTAAAGACACTCGTGCTGGTCGACGAAGTAGCGATACAGACACGCTGCCACCCACAGTTGCAGTGCGGGATCGAATGCGTTGTAGGACACCGGACTCGACGCCGTCGACCGGACTCGGCGGTGCGCGGTGTCGACGGCGGCGCGGATCAGCGCGCGGTCAGAATCGCTGCCGATGGTCGCGGCCGCGAGATAGGTTCCGGTGGTGCGCGCCCGTTTGAACGGATGCTTGTAGACGTTTCCGCTGTCGACCGGAGATTCCAATACGCCATAGCCCACTGCCGGCGATGACAGCTGCATGATCACGTTCGCGGCAGGCAGCAAGGCCGCCGCCGGATTCAGCAGGTCGGCGACTCGTGTGACCGTTCGCTTCATCGTTGGCCGGGCTCCATGAGCCGAGTAGACCACGTATGAGACGCTGCCGGAGTGATTGGCACCGCGCGACGACGTCTCCGAGTCTTGGGCGTGCTGTTGGGGTATCTGGCCGATCTCCTACTGGGTGACCCGCGATTGTGCCATCCGGTGGCGGGATTCGGTGCTGCGGCAGGATCGCTCGAGCGGGTCACCTACCGCGACAGCCGGGCGGCCGGCGCGGTCCACGTCGCCATCCTGGTCGGTGCGGTGAGCCTGGCGGGTGCCGTGCTGGAGCGGCGGGCCCGGCGCTGTGGTGCATTCGGCTCGGTCGTGGCGACCGCGGCGGCAACCTGGGTCGCGCTCGGCGGAACATCGCTGGCGCGCACCGGATCAGCGATGGGTGATTTTCTCGGTCGCCACGATCTCGCCAGCGCCCGGCGGCTGTTGCCGTCGCTGTGTGGACGTGACCCGGCGATGCTGGATGCCGCGGACCTGACCCGGGCGACGGTGGAATCGGTGGCTGAGAACACCTCCGATGCGCAGGTGGCCCCGCTGCTGTGGGCGACCGGGTTCGGCGTGCCGGGAGTTCTGGGCTACCGCGCCGTAAACACCCTGGACGCGATGATTGGACACCGATCGCCGCGCTACGCCAGATTCGGTTGGGCTGCAGCACGATTGGATGACGCGGCCAACTATGTCGCGGCGCGCGTGACGGCCACACTCGCGGCCGTGTGCGCGCCGATAGTCGGCGGCTCGCCGTTGCATGCGGTCCAGGCGTGGCGTCGCGATGCGGGGCGTCACCCCAGCCCGAATGCCGGTGTCGTCGAGGCGGCATTCGCGGGCGCATTGGGTGTCGGACTCGGCGGGCCGACCCAGTATCATTACGAACTGCAGATCCGCCCGTCCCTTGGTGCCGGCCCTGCGCCTGCGGTGGCCGATGTGCAACGTGCCGTTCGGCTTTCGCAAGCCGTGCAGGCAGCCGCAATGGCGATAAGCCTTAGCGTCGCCGTCCGTAGCGGTCGGTGAGTTTGTCTTCGACGGTCGTTGGGGCCGGCTTCTCCGCGGGCTGTGCACCCTGGGACTTTTCGGCTCGGCGGGCGCGTACCTCGGCATAGACGAAGTAGCCCAACAGAATCGGTGCAACCACGCCGAAGGTGATCCACTGGATTCCGTAGGACAAGAACGGGCCCGCATCCAGGTGAGGCAGGCCGATCACGCCCAGCCCGCCGGGTTGACCGTCGACCAATTGCAGGTACGAGCCGGTCAGCGGGGTACCGATCAACGCCGCGATCTGGCTGGTGCTGATCGAATACACTTGCCGCACGCCATCACTGATGAAGGACTTCTTGTCCAGCACCGGACTCTCGGAGTCGCGCAGGTGCGCCGTCAAAGTCACCGTGTCGCGGGGCGGCGGTGCAATCGGTGGCACCCGAGAACCGGGCAGCGGCCGGACGTAACCGCGGTCCACCAACACCGTCGGACCACCGTCGACAACAAACGGCTGCAGCACTTCGAGCGACGCATCTCCATCGGCGACCCGCAGCCGCGCCACCACCTGCTTGTCCGGCAGATAGTGCCCGGTCGCCGTGACTCGGCGCCACTGCTCGTCTGCAGCCGTCGAATCCTGCTGCGGCAAAAGCGTTGTCAAGGGAACCGGGTCAGATGTCAGGGAATGCTGAATTTGCCGGTTCTCTCGGGACGTCTTGGTGTTCTTCCCCAGCTGCCACGGCGCGAGCACGCTGAAGCACAGATAGGTGAACGCGATCACCACGATGGCCAGCGCAATCCAGCCCGGCCGCAGCAGGAAAGCCAGGCGACGCATCAGCCGGCCCCGTCCGTCGCAAGCCGCTCATCAACCCAGGTGTGCAGCCCGGGCAGCGACGCTTCGATGGCGGCGAAGGTGATTTCAAAGTCGTGGTTGTCGCCGTAATAGGGGTCATCGACGTCGAGAACGAATGCGCCCGAGCGGGGGTCGAAGGATCGCAGCAGCCGGAGTCGGTCGGCATCGACGCCCAGTTGTTGCAGGAGCGGCACGTGGTTTCGGGCGAGCGCGATCACCAGGTCGGCGTTGATGTGGTCGACGCCGACCTGCGCGGCGCTGTGACCGGTGGGATAGCCGTGGGTGCGCAGCACCCGGTTGGCCCGCTCGTCGGCTGATTTGCCGATGTGCCAGCCCGCGGTTCCCGCACTTGTCACCCGCACGGCGTGGTCGAGGCCGCGCTCGGTGATTTGGTGGGCAAACATCTTCTCCGCCATGGGCGATCGACAGATGTTGCCGGTGCACACGAACGTGATGTGCAATTTCGAATCAGACACCCAACGCCTTCCGCAACTCGTCGACCGTCGCGACATGCAAGGCGCCGCTAGGCGCATGCTCGTCGAAATCGGACCGTCCGTAGCCCCAGCCGACGACGACGGCGTCAATCCCGTGCGCGGCAGCGCCTTCGACGTCGTGACGGCGGTCACCGACCATGAGCACCCGCTCAGGCAGTGGCTGCAATTGTGCCAACGCGTGCGCGAGCACGTCGGCCTTGGCGGCGCGGGTGCCGTCGACGCTGGCCCCGGCGACGACGTCGAAGTGCCCGTCGAGGCCGAAGTGGGCCAGGATGCGCTGGGCGGTGGGCTCGGCCTTGGAGGTGGCCACCGCGAGGCGGACCCCGGCGGCCTGCAGGTCGGCCAGCAGCGGCCCGATGCCGTCGAAGAGGCTGTTGATCGCCCAACCACGGGTGGTGTAGTCGGCGCGGTAGGCGGCGATCGCGGCGTCGGCGCGCTCGCCCAGACCCATCGCCGCGAAGGTGTGGTGCATCGGCGGTCCGACGATCCGGCTGGCCAGGTCGCCTTCGGGCACCGCTGCGCCGATTTCGCCCAGGGCGTGGCAGAAGCTGGACACGATGCCGTCCGCGGAGTCGGTCAACGTGCCGTCGAGGTCGAAGATCACCAGGTCTGCCGAGACGGTGCCGCTCACGTGCCCATTGTCGCCGATGCCGCCGCCGGCCGGTGATCGTGTCCCGACACCCGGCCGCGCGGCGAGGTCGTTACTGTTTCAGATGTGGCTAGTCTGGAGTCGAGTGGGTCGTTTCCGCTTGCTGGCGCGCGCTACCACGGCGATCAGGCCGCCG